>NZ_PCZU01000087.1:0-16950 GCF_002887785.1 Rhodococcus sp. ENV425 | reverse complement strand
CATCGGCCCGTACAACCCGTCGCAGGTGTCGGCCGGCTCGCAGCCCGACATCTACATGCTGTGGACGGACGGCCTGGCCCGCACCTGGCCCGCGTGGGATATCTACCTGTTCGGCCGGTACACGATCCCGGCGGTGTTCTGGGTCGCGGTGATCATGGGCCTGGTCTTCGCGGTGCTGATCGCCTACCCGTGGATCGAGAAGAAGTTCACCAAGGACGATGCGCACCACAACCTGCTGCAGCGTCCGCGGGATGTGCCGGTGCGGACCGCGCTCGGCGCGATGGCCTTGGCGTTCTACACCGTTCTCACGCTGATGGGGATGAACGACATCATCGCGATCACCTTCCACATTTCACTCAATGCCACTACGTGGATGGGGCGCATCGGTATGGTGCTCGCCCCGCCGCTCGCGTACTACCTGACCTATCGGTTCTGCCTGGGCCTGCAGCGCAGCGACCGTCAGGTGCTCGAGCACGGCATCGAGACGGGCATCGTCCGGCGCCTGCCGCACGGTGAGTACATCGAGATCCACCAGCCGCTCGGCCCGGTGGACGCGCACGGCCATCCGGTCCCGCTCGAGTACCAGGGTGCTCCGGCACCCAAGCGCATGAACAAGCTCGGCACCGCCGGCAAGCCCGGCGCGGGCAGCTGGTGGAGCGCGGACCCGGCCGAGGAGGCGACCGCCCTTGAGGCGGCGCACCACGAGGCCGAGGTCGAGCAACGCATCGTCTTGAAGGAATACCAGGATCGAGTTCACAATCCCGGCGGCGGCCCCGGGCACGGCCACTGACGTTTCGTTTCGATTTGGGGATCGATATCGATGCCCGCACCGGAAGAGCCGGTCGGCGCCTCCAAACACCGATTGCGACACCGACATCTCATGTCTCGGCGGTCCTCGGGCAGCACAGAGTATCCGGCCGAATCCGGTGGCCACAGCCGCCGACGTCCAGGCCCCGTCGAGAAGAGGAGTAGCGATGCAGCTGGGACTTGTGGGCCTCGGGCGGATGGGTTCGGGTATGCGCCGGCGCCTGCGTCGACATGGCCACGACGTAATCGGATTCGATCCGCACGCCCCCTCCAGCGATGTCACCTCCCTCGACGCGCTCGTCCAGTCGCTGGCCGTCCCGCGCACGGTGTGGGTGATGGTGCCTGCCGGTGCACCGACCCGTGAGGTGATCGTGCAACTCTCTCGGCTGTTGTCCACAGAAGATCGCGTCGTCGACGGCGGCAACACCCGATTCACCGAGGACCGAATTCACGCCCAGATCCTGGCCCGCGCGGGCATCCGATTGATGGACTGCGGGGTGTCCGGAGGGGTGTGGGGGGAAACGGACGGGTATGCACTCATGGTCGGCGGCCACGCGACCGATGTCTCCGACCTGATGCCGATCTTCGACGCGCTGCGGCCGGACGGCGAGCGCGCCGACTCCTTCGTCCATGCCGGGCCCCTCGGGGCCGGGCACTACGTCAAGATGGTGCACAACGGCGTCGAGTACGGCCTGATGCAGGCCTATGCCGAAGGTTTCGAGCTTCTGACCGCCGAGGAGTTGATCGCCGATGTGCCCGCGGTCCTGAGAGCGTGGTCGCAGGGCACCGTCGTACGGTCGTGGCTTCTCGACCTTCTCGTCGACACCGTGTCCGACGAAGACCAGTTCTCCCGGGTGTCGGGGTATACGGAGGACTCCGGTGAAGGCCGCTGGACGGTCGAAGAAGCCCTCCTTCATGCCGTCCCGGTCCCGGTCATTTCCGCCGCTCTGTTCACTCGGTTCGCCTCCCGACAGAGCGACTCGCCGGCGATGAGAGCCGTGTCCGCCCTGCGTCGCCGATTTGGTGGCCATCCGGTACGCGCCCCCCGCGCGCCGCGGAAGTGAACCGCCCCGGACTCCAGCAGGCTTCCGCCGTTCCGATGCCATCTCGGGCTGGGCCGCTCGTCGTAAGGGGTACCTTGCCGCCGTCAGCGGACGACTGGGGTCGCATGCGGCACCTTCTCGGTACCGGCGAGCAGCGCAGCGGACGGGCACCGGCCGGCTGGACGAGGTGGGCGATGAACCCGCGTCGCCCGGATTGTGCCGTGATGCCCGGGAAGACCGAGGTAGTGCCTGCGCCGGGTTCGGCCCTGTGTCGGCCCCTGCCTTGATGCGCACCCGGGGTGAGTCAACTCACATCCAGGCCCCTTGTTGCCGATCATGTCCGGCTCGGATGCGGAATGGTCCAGACGGTCGATCCATCCGCGCCGGCGGCGGGATGGCCGTGAACCGTCCCGGAGGCGTGCCCGACGATCGGATCCCCTCAAGCCAGCTGCCTGGGATCTCGCCGCCGGGCACATGCCCTCAGCCCCCCCTGGGACGCGCCAGCAGTTCAACCAGCCCCCAGCACCCCCCCCGTCCCGCCGAACTCCTGCCATGCGCGCAGCCACGCCGCCAGGCGCCGGGAGGCCATCTCCGGCGATCGCCGGTAGCGCACATCGCGGGACAGGCAGCTGCGGCGGAGTTCCGCCAGACGGGGACCGAGGAGACGGTCGACGGCACCGTGACGGCAGGCGCCATCGGGCTGTCTCCGTGGGCGGTCGGGCGTATCCCGCACATCGCTGCGCCGACGACCACGGCCGCCATCCCGCGCCGCCCCCGGTGGATACCGTTTGTGTGCTCACCGCTCCCGGGGCCGATCCTCGCCGACACAGGGTGGTCCTGCCCGCTGGTAGCGGGCGGCGCAGCGGTCGAGCGTTCCGACCGGGCGCGTGTTTGTCCCGACAGACGCGCTCAGGTTAGCCGAGTGAACTGATCAGATCGCGGCAGGCCTGCTCACATCGGCGGCACACCTCGGCGCACGTGTGGCAGTGTTCGTGATGAGAGGCGTGCCGAGCGCACTCGTCGCCGCACGCCTTGCACGCCGCCGCGCAGGCGGCCAGGACCGACCGGGTGAGGTTGGCGTCGTAGCCGGTGTGGCGTGAGAGTACCCGGCCGGTGGTCTCACAAATGTCCGCACAGTCGAGATCGGTGCGGATGCACTTGGCCAACTCGGACACCGACTCCTCGCTCAGGCACGCATCGGCGCACGCGGTGCACACCTGCGCGCATTCGATACACGCTTCAATACAGGCGGTCAGCTTCGCTGCGTCGATCTGACCGAGACTCTTGGGGTAGGTGTCGATCATGTTCGCTACGGTGCTCATCCGTGTCTCCTCTCGTCGGTGGGCACCGCTGGCCTTGTCTGGCTGGAGGCACCCGCTTCACGTCGCGTACCCGTCGATGCGCCCCGGAGAACGAGACACCATCGTTTTCCTGCCGGGGGCATTGGCGGGGGCGGCGGGGTGTTCGACGACCGACAGGTCCGTTCTGTGTCCGACTGCGCCGGACAACAGTCGCGGCCGCGGCCCTGCGAAGGACGCCGGTGCGCGGGTTGCTGCTGTGGGAGTGGTGGCCGCCCCGTCAGGAACGGTATCACCGGTACCGCCACGAGCGTGGGTTCGTCGACGGGGTGTACGGATTCGCGAACGATCCGCCCCCGGGCCGCTGATCCGTCTGTGCCCCTCGGCACGCGGGCGGTGACGAGGCCACGCACATCCGAAACCACTTTTCTTCAACGGATCTTCATGGAAATGCGGTCGGATCCATACCGATGCGGAGCACTGTGGAGGCGACGACAGCCATCGTCGCAGGCTCGCCTTCCGGAAGTCGGCGGCAGTGGGCAGCCGAAACCACCATGTGCGCTCCGAGCAGTCGTCGCCGACTGCGGCGGGGACGGGAAGAACACCACCGTGAGTATCGCGCAACGTCTGGCCCTGTTGTTCCGGGTCAAAGCGAACAAGGCCCTCGATCGCGCCGAGGATCCTCGGGAGGTTCTCGACTATTCCTATCAGCGCCAAACCGAGATGTTGGCCCAGGTACGTCGCGGCCTCGCCGACGTGGCCACCAGCCGTAAGCGGCTGGATTTGCAGGCCGAGCAGCTCCAGCAGTCGGCCGACCGGCTTCAAGCGCAGGCCGGTCAGGCTGTGGCGAGGGGCCGTGACGATCTGGCCCGCGAGGCACTGACTCGTCGTGGGGCGGTACTCGAGCAGCTCCAGCAGCTACAGCCGCAGCGCGACACACTCAAGACCGAAGAGGACAAACTCACCGCGGCCGCGCAACGATTGCAGGCCAAAATCGAAGCCTTCCGCACCCGCAAGGAAACCATCAAGGCCACCTACACCGCTGCGGAGGCCCAAAGCCGCATCGGTGAAGCGGTCTCCGGGATCTCCGAGGAAATGGGCGATGTCGGGCTGGCCATCCAACGCGCCGAGGACAAGACCGCACAGATGACCGCGCGGTCCCAGGCACTGGACGAGTTGATGGCTTCGGGCGTCCTCGAGGACGCGTCGATACCGTTGGGGCACCGGGACGACATCCAGGCCGCTCTCGATGCCGGCACCGGCTCCGGCACCGATGTCGACACCCAGCTTGCTCAGCTCAAAGGCGCCTTGAACGCCGCACCATCCTTGGAGCAGGGGGCCGGGGCGGTCGGACAACGCGGTGACTCCGGTGCAGGGAAGGACCGTATGTGATGATCATTCGGATTCTAGGGGAAGGGCAGTACGAGGTCGCCGAGGAGCACCTCGATGATCTCAATACCCTCGACGAGCGCCTGATGGCGGCGATCGAGTCCGACGATCCGAATGCGTTCGCCCAGGCGCTGCAGGATCTGCTCGTCGTGGTCCGCCGGGTGGGTCGTCCCGTCGCCGCCGAGGCCTTGGCCGTGTCGGAACTGATCGTGCCGGGGGCCGACGCCGAACTGGCCGAGGTTCGCGCGCTGCTCGGGGACGACGGCCTGATTCCCGGCTGACCGCCATGCGCACCCGATTCCGGCCGGATCGCCGCCTCACCGTCCGGATGGCGGTGACGATGGGGCTGCTCGCGGTGGTGTATGTAGCGTTCGTCGCCGCGCTGGTGGTACTGATCAAGTCGATCCTTCTCATCGTGCTGCTCGTCGGTGGGCTGCTACTGGCTCAGTTCTGGTTCTCCGATCGCATCGCCCTCTACGGCATGCGTGCACGCATCGTCACCGCAGAGGAACAACCGCAACTGCACGGACTCGTCGAACGCTTGTGCTCGCTGGCGGACATGCCCAAGCCGCAGATCGCGGTCGCCGACATGGAGCTGCCCAACGCCTTCGCCACCGGGCGCAGCACCAAACGCGCCGTGTTGTGTGTGACGACGGGCTTGACCCGCCGACTCGACCCCGAGGAGCTCGAAGGGGTGTTGGCGCATGAGCTGTCCCATGTCGCCCATCGGGACGTGGTCGTGATGACCATCGCCTCGTTCCTGGGCGTGCTGGCAGGGTTGCTGGCACGGATGATGCTGTACTCGAGCATGTTCGGCGGCAACCGCGATCGCCGAGACGGTGACAACTTCGTGGTGATCGTTCTAGCGGTGATGGCGGTGTCCGCGGTGGTCTACGCCGTCAGTTACCTGCTGATCCGGGCTCTGTCGCGATATCGCGAACTGGCCGCCGACCGGGCCGGGGCCATCCTGACCGGCCGCCCCTCCGCACTGGCCTCGGCTCTGACCAAGGTCAGTGGCGAGATCGCCCGGATCCCCACCCGGGATCTGCGGGCAGCGCAGGCGTTCAACGCGTTCTTCTTCGCCCCGGCGCTGGGGGCGCAGACCAGCGTGGCGCACCTGCTGTCCACCCACCCCGCCTTGGAGCGTCGGCTCGATCAGCTGGCGAGTTTGTCCACCCAACTGGGAGAAGGGGCCTGAGCGATGGGGTTTCTGCGCGCGTTGTTCGGTCGCAGCGAACCGGTGCAACCCAACTTGGATGTGCTCTTCGCACTTCCCGGCGCTGCCTACACTCTGCAGGCCGCTCTCGGGTACGCCCCCACGGGGATCGGTGCCGTGGCCTTCAAACCGGCCGAGGGCGCCGGGTTGCGCCACTCCCAGGACGAGATCCTGGCCTTGCTGCACCTCGACCCTACCCTCGAGGTCACGCTCACCGGCGACGAATTCGGCTACACCTGGATCACCGCCCGCCAAGCGACGGTCGACCTGCCGGCCCTGGTGACGGCCCTGCATGCGGTCAACACCACCCTCACCGACACCGGATTCGGCCCGTCCCTGCTGTGCACCGTCGTCGGATTCACCGCGCCCCCTGGGGACACACCCACTGCAGCGCCCCCCCGGTTGGCTTTGGTGTACCTGTTCAAACGCGGCACCGTCTACCCCTTCGCCCCGCTCGGAGACCGGCGGCGCGATACGTCGCTGGAGCTGCAGGTGCGTGCCGTTCTCGGCGGAGACCTTCCGATCGAATCGGACCTGCAGCGCTGGTTTCCGGTCTGGGATGCGCCGGTACCGTGAACCATCCCCGTCCGCACCCGCTCTCCGGTACGGGCCGCATCGCCTGGCGGCGCGGCCGACCCATCTCTGAGGAGGAATCACGTCATGATGTTCTGGTACGGCGACGGCATGAGCGGGTGGGGATATGTCCTCATGATCGTGGGCATGGTGGGTTTCTGGGCGCTGGTGATCTTCGCGATCGTGGCGTTGATACGCGCCCTGGGCTCCGGCTCCGAACCGGCCGTCCCACCGTCGCCCACCGCCCGGGATGTGTTGGCGATGCGGTTCGCGCGTGGGGAGATCGACGAGCACGAATACCGTCGCAGCCTCGAGGCGTTGCAGGGCAATGCCCCGTCCCGGCCGAATCCGCCGCCGTCGTGAACGGCGCGGCCGCCGCGCCGTGATGCGGCGGCACCGGTGCGGTGGATCCGCCCCGGACGAGACGACCCGAGCTGGGCGGAGGCCGGTCGTCGGGCTCACGCCCGGTCGGCGGACCCGTCCGGTGGTGGCCGAATTCCGCGGGGCCGCAGCACGAGCCACAGCGCGGCCAGCACCACCAACAGTCCGAGTCCCGTCCAGCGGTTCGGACGCTCACCGAGCACCACGGCGGCGAGCAGGATCCCCACCACCGGCACCAGGAACGTCCATGCGGTCAGGGTGTCGAGCCGGCAGTGTCGGGTCTCGGTGAACCAGCCGACGAAGGCTGCGGCAGTACCCCCGACCGACAGCGCACCGAGCACCGCCACAAAGCCGGGAGTCCAGGAAATGACGGGGGCTCCTTCCGTGATCGCTGCCCAGACGGCCAGTCCGGCGCCGCCGAGTACGAAATGCCACCCGCTGGCGGCCATGACATCGAGCTCGCCCAATCGGCGACCCAGCAACGTGCCGGCGGTGACCGCCACCGCGGACAGCAATGCCAACACCGCCCCTTGTCCCCCGCCGCCGGGCACTGCCACCACCACCAAGCCCACGAATCCTGCCACCAGCGCGGCGACCGTGTACGGGGAGATGCGCTCCCCGTACCACCACCATGCCGGCAGCACGATCAGCAGAGGCTGCGCGTTGGCCAGCACCGCGGCCGTGCCGGTCGACGATCCCGCCACCGCAGCGAACATCGCAGCGAACGCGATGGTGACGTTGACCGTAGCTAGGGCAGCAATGAGCAGCCACGCACGCCGCCCGCGGGGGCGCGGTCGATGTTGGACGCCCGCCACCGCCAAGAGCACCGCGCCCGCCACCAGGGCACGCAAGGCCGCGAACCACAGGACCGGCGCATATTCCAGCCCCCACCGGATCCCGAGAAAGCAGGCACCCCACGCGGCGACGATCCACGCCATACGAAGCGGTTTCGGTGCACGCAACTCCGGGACAGCCTCGACAGTCATGATCGGCCGCGTACCCCCGCGGTTCGGTGTCCCGCCCCCTCGTCGCCCGGCCCCGCTCGGCAGACACGGCGGTGGTATCGACCATTGCGCGAGTCGGATCTCCCTGCGGAACGCACTTTTCCCCTCCCCGCCCACGCCTGGCCCGCGCCGCTACACGTCGGCGCTGCCGCGGTCATAGGCGACAGTCTCATCTGTCGCCTTCACACCTGTTCGTCGACCGAAACAGGATCGTCCCAGTCTGGTGTGTCGGTCACCGCCTGCGGCGGTTCGATTCGTCGGTAACTAGCCGGTAGAGCACATACAGCGCGAACCAGGCGATCGATACGGCCGCCAGGACGAGCCCCACCTCGAAGAGAAAGACCACACCACCATCGTAGAGGTGCGCCCGGCGCGAATTCGCCCGGCCCCGTGGCGTCCTCCCGGCCGAGAACAACGCCGTTGCCATGCCGGCACCCGATGCTGTGCTGCGACGACACCCCCCGACCGCCCGGCCACGGCACGGGGACCCTCTGATCGGCCGCGCCCTCGGTCCCAGGGCGCACGCGCGATGCCACTAGACTGTGTCGCTATGACACCGCGGGAAAGATGCGGAGGGCGCCACTTTGCCGAGGCTGACCGGCGAGGTATGGACGCCTGCACCGAACCGACCGCTGCCCGGCGGACCTGACTCCATGCCACCACCACAGAGCGAACGGTACCGTCAGATCGCCGAGACCCTGAGCCGGCACGGACTCGGATTCCTCACCGGGGCGGCGGGTTTGCAGCGGTGGGTGCCCTTCCACCACGGGCTTCTGGGACACGACCGCCGAGAACAGCCCTATTCGAGTCCCGAGCACCTGCGCCTGGCGCTCGAACAACTCGGGCCGACCTTCGTCAAACTCGGCCAAGTTCTCTCCACCCGCCAGGACCTGCTGCCCGAATCCTATCGGGGGGAGCTGGCGACACTGCAGGACGCCGCCCCGCCGGTTCCGGCCTCGACCATCGTCGAGCTCGTCGAGCATGAACTCGGGGATTCCGTCTCGCGGATCTTCGCCTCCTTCGACGTGCACCCGCTGGCCAGTGCCTCGCTGGGGCAGGCACACGCGGCCACGTTACGCGACGGCACCGAGGTGGTGGTCAAGGTGCGGCGCCCCGACGTGGTCGAACAGGTCGAGCAGGATCTGGAGATTCTCCGGAATCTGGCCGCCCGCGCCGGCCGTCGGTGGGAGGCCGCCGCCGACTACGATTTACCCGGAATCGCTGAAGAATTCGGCCGTACCCTGCGCGCCGAACTAGACTATCTCGAGGAAGGGCGTAACGCGGAACGCTTCGCTGTGAACTTCGCCGGTGACGACGGCATCCACATTCCCCGCATCTATTGGGACACGACCACCTCCCGGGTCCTGACACTCGAGCGCATCAGAGGGATCAAGATCAGCGATGTGCTTGCTCTCGACGCGGCCGGCGTGGATCGGCCGGCTCTTGCGACGCGGTCCGCCGAGATCGCCGCGAAGATGATCTTCGAGGATGGGTTCTTCCACGCCGATCCGCACCCAGGGAACCTCTTCGTCGAACCCGGTGGCCGCATTGGGCTCATCGACTTCGGCATGGTCGGGCGCCTCGATCCGCAACTGCGCGAACACCTCGGAACCCTACTGATCGGGCTGGCCCGTCGGAACCCGCGACGGATGGCCGCCGCCCTGGTCGAGATAGCCTCCGCTCCCGGCACGGTCGATGTGGCTGCCCTGTCCGCAGATCTGGCTCCGCTCATCGACCGCTACGCCGAGCGCACCCTGGGGGAGATCCCGGTCGGCGCCTTGATCCGGGACATCGTGACCGTGCTGCGCCGTCACCACCTCCCACTCCCACGCCAACTCGCGTTGTTGCTGAAGATGCTCGTCATGACCGAGGGACTGGGGGTGCAGATCGATCCGGACTTCCAGCTCGCACAGGTCATCGGCCCCTACGCTCAGCAACTGGTCGCAGACCGCTACTCCCCCACCGCCCTGGCGCGTCGGCTCACCGCGGCCGGCGCGGCCGTCTTGGACCTCATACCAGAACTTCCTCTGCAGCTGCAGCGGTTGCAGGACATGCTCGAGGCCGGAGGTCCGGAGGTCCATCTGCGGGCCGCCGAGCTCGACACGCTCGTGGGCCGACTCGAGGCGACGGGGCATCGCCTGGCCGTCGCCATGCTCGTCGCTTCGGCTCTGCGGGGGCTCGGGAACGCAGCGGCCACCGGCGTGGACCGACGCGGACCCTGGTACCGCCTCCTTCTGGGGGTCGGTCTGGGTACGGCCGGATCACTAGGACTGTCGATGGTGTGGACGGTTCACCGACCGCGACGGCGGTAGGACGAGGGCGCTGGCACCGTCCCTGTCGGTGCCGCGGGGCTGAGGCATCCTCGTGCGGGCGCTACCTCGACTTTCCCGGAGGCGGTTCGCCCAGCGGATGCTCCGCTCGTCGGTGTCTGCCGACGGCGGCGGGGCGGCGTGTACTCGGCGCGGACGCCGCCGGTGCGCGCCGGGGTTCGTCGTACTCAGCTGGTGCGGAAGGGGAATGCGTCCGCTTCCGGGGCAGGCCTGGACTCGAGCATGGCGATCAGGGTGTCGATTATCCACGCTGTCATCGAGCCCAGTCGGCTGAGGTCGTAGCCGGCGCCGTTGTCGGGGTGGTTCCGGTCTCGGTTCAGCTGATCGGGCTGCCAACGGCTGGCAATCCGCTGCAATGGCACCTGGTGGATCCCGGTGACCTCGGCGAGATTGACCGCTCCGGTATATCCGATCCGATCCGCCCAGCCCAGGACGGGGACCACCAGAAACCGGGTTTCGGGCTCGGTCAGGGCGGGCAGCACACCGAGAATTCGGACGCTGTCGCGGTCCAGGCCGATCTCTTCGCCGGCCTCTCGCAGGGCGGTCGCCACCGGCCCGTCGTCCCCCCGGGTCCTGGACGCCGCCGGGGAACACGAGACGTCCGGGATAATCGCGCAGATCGGAGGTGCGCTGTGTGAGCAGCACCCGAGGACCGGTCGGTCCCTCGGTGAGCAGCACCAGGACTGCAGCGGTGCGCAGCGTGACCGATCCCCCGCTGGGCATCTCGTACGGCCGGTAGGGTCGCAATGTGGCTGCCAGTCGAGTGGCCCACGGCGGCGTGCCGTCCACGGCGCTGTGCCGGTGCCCCGGCGCGGCCTCGCAGTCGGTGCCGATCCATCGGAGCCGTCCGGATCGCACGTGCAAGGTGACGATGCCGGGAGCCGTGTCGGGCGAGGCCACCATCCGGGTCTGCTGTCCCAGTCCCGGATGGCCGAACAGTGCACGGGCCACGCGATGCGGCGGTGCACCGTTGCCGGCCCAGTCGGCGGGGTTGTTCGCTACGGCGACGAAGGCTTGCGCGGAGCCGACCAGATGGGCGACCTGACCGGTGAACGGGGCCAGGCTCTCGCTCATCGCCGGGACGAGCACCACGTTGGCGCCGACCTCGGCCAGGGTGTGCACGGCCTGCGGGTTCAGCAGATCCCGGCAGATGGCGAGGACCAGGTGCCATCCTTCGGCGGTGACGTACACCCGCAACTCGGGCCACCCGTGGGGCTGGAGGTCCTCCCAGACCGGTTGTTCCGCCGGCGAATGCTTGTCGTGAGTCAACGGGCGGTTGTGACCGCGGATCCAAGCCAGGGCGGTGTTGCGGCGGCGGGGCGGTGATCCGTCGGCGTGATGGTAGCTGCCGGCCACCAGGATTTTGGGTCCGTCGTCTCGTTCGACCCAGTTCTGCAAGTCGTGCGCCAGCGCTTCGGTGACGCACAGTTCGGGCAGCACGACGATGGACGCGCCGGCCCGGACCGCGTCGCGGACGAGTCGGTCGAGGCGCGCACGCTGTGCGTCGAGATGCGCCGGCTGCACCGGAAACGCGGGGTGGCTGAGATCGTCGGGGAGGTGAATTCGGTGAGGCCGCGGTTGGGATGGCAGGTGGCAACGATTGTGTCGGCGGTGATCAGGTCGGTGGCAGTCTCGACGAGACTGTAGTCGAACACGACACGGAACTGCGTGGCCCATCCTCCAGCCAACCGGACGCGGCGGGTCTCGTCCAGCCGGTTCGCCAGTCGCCAGGGCGGCGCCGTGGGCTGCATGTCCATCACCGTCCGGATGTCGGGCCCTCCGAGAGGAATCGGGTCTCCGACGCCGGGCTGGTACGGGCTGCGGCGGCGGAAGGAGTCGGCGAAGAATTGCCCGTAATGGTCGTCGAGGAACTGGGCCAGGGCCCGCGCCACCATCACGGGCGCAACTGCCTCGACCGGTCGTAGCGCATCGGCGAGACCGCGTCGCGTTGCCGGGTCCAGCGCCGCGGTGGCCGGACGGGAACGGACGAGGACGTGGAGGGGCTCGAGCATCTGGGTCACGGTGGCCTGGATGGCCGGGTTACCGGCTTGCTCCCACAGCACGGGGTGTTCGTCACGACACAGGTGCAGCAGATGGGTCAAGGTCACCAAGGGGTCGGGTTCGTGCTCGATTGCGGCACGCAGCGCTGCTAGCTCCTCGGCTGGTGAATGAAGCTGCGCCACGCACGGCGAGCACGGCACGTCCTCGGCGGAGAGGACGCCACCTGGTTCCGTCGTCGAGGATCCGGTCGGGCCGGAAAGGTCTCTGCGGCTCATGTCGATTCATCTTGCCCTCCTTCCGGGCGCCCGGCGTCCGGGGCGGTGTGGTGCCCGGCCGGCAGGCCGGTGCTTCCGCTCGGGCGCGGCCGGTTACTGTCGGCAGGTGACCGCACGAGGGTTTGACGGCCGGTCTCGGCACCGCATCGGCCGCGGCGAACGCCGTCGGGTGATGCGGGTGGGTCCGGATTTCCTCGGCCTGAGTTTTGCGCTCTTCTTCCTCACGTGGAGTATGGGTCCGTCGTTGCTTCCGCGAGGATGGGTCGTGCAGGGTGTGGTCAGTGGTCTCGCCGACGCCACCGGCTACGGCGTGGGCCTGGCGCTGGCCTTCCCGGTCCGTCGATGGGTTGTGCCGAAGTTCTCTGGGTGGTCGCCGCCACCTCGCAGGGTGGAACGAGTCCTGCAACTCCTGGTGGTAGCCGGGGCCGCGGCGATGGCGGCCGGGGCCGCGGTGACGGCCGCGGACCGGCGGCGTGATCTCGCTGTACTGGTGGAAATGCCGTCGAGCACCACGGTGCCCGATGTGCGCACGGCTCTGCTCGCAGCGGCCGTTTTCGGGTCGGTGCTGGTGGTTGCTCGAGGACTGGCGACGGCGGCCCGTGGGATGGGGGAGCTGTTGCGCGTCCGCGCGCACCTGCCGGCAGTCGTGGCGCATGCGGCCGCGCCGCTCGGGTTGTGGCTCGCGGTGGTACTCGTCGTCGACGTGGTCGTCCGGGCGGGCAGTTCCGATCCGGCCCCCGTGTCTTCAGCGCCCAGAACGATGGTACCGAGGCGGGCGTGGTGCCACCGCGGGTAGCGGAGCGTTCGGGCAGTCCTGCGTCGTGGTCGGGGTGGGACACGCTCGGGTTGCAGGGACGGTCCTTCGTCGGCGGCGGCCGCGGACCGGTGGAGTTGGCGACGATCAACGGCACCCGGCCGCGAACCGATCCGGGTGTATGCCGGTCTCGCGTCCGCTGCCGACACCGCCGCTCGGGTCGAGCTTGTGCTCGGCGAATTCGATCGCACGGCGGCGTGGGATCGGGAGGTCCTTGTCGTGGCGGGCACGACGGGGGCAGGGGAGGGCGATCCGGTTGCCGCCGACTCCGTGGAGTTGATGTACAACGGCGATACCGCCATCGCGGCGATGCAGTACTCGTTCCTGCCGAGCCGGGTGTCGTTCCTGGTCGACCGTGCCGCCGCTGCCGCGGCGGGCTCCGCTCTGGTCGAGGGCATCCGCCAGCGGTGGTCGCAGCTTCCTCCAGACCGCCGCCCCCGGCTCGTGGTGTACGGCGCCGGCCTCGGCGCGCAGTCGCTCGAAGCCGCCTTCGGCGACCTGGGCGAGCTGCGGCAATCGGTCGACGGGGCACTCTTCGTCGGTCCTCCGAATTCCACTCGGTTGTGGCGCAGTGTGAAAGATCGGCACGATCCTGGCACGGCGGAAGTGCTGCCGACCTACGCCGGCGGGCTCGTCGTCCGGTTCGCCGCGAGTCGGCAGGATCTGGTGGTGCCCGCCGCGGATATGTTGCACACCGCGAGCGGTCCGTGGACACCTCCGCGGGTGCTGTACCTGCAGCACAGCTCCGATCCGGCGGTGTGGCGGGATCTGGAGGTGATGTTCGCACGACCGGACTGGCTGTCCGAACCGCCCGGCACCGACCGCAGCCCCGCCATGCGCGGGTACCCCTTCGGGACGTTCGGGCAGGTGACGGCCGATCTCGCCCGGGCGCGGCGACAACTACGCCGATCTGATGCCCTACGCGTGGGCCGCAGTCGCGGCTCCGCCGGGATGGAGCGAGGCGGACACCGAGCGTATCGCCCGCGCAGTAGCGTTGTCACCGCAGGATCGATAGAGCGCGCCGCGACGGCGACGACCCCGGACAGCTCCTCGGCCGGACAGCAGACGTCAACGTCCTCGGTGTGGCAATCTACAACTACGTCACTTAGTAGCACCGGGAGGCGTGCCGATGAACGAGGAACACACATTCCGGGTGGTCGTCGGGGTGGACGGATCGCCCCAGTCGTTGCTTGCCCTGGAGTGGGCGGTGACAGAAGCTCGGCTACGCCATGGGCAGCTGCGGGTGGTGACGGGGTGGCAGTTCCCGGCCGCAGCGGTCGGCATGGAGGGCCTGCGCTGGGAACTCGAATCGTTCCAGCGCGTCGCCCGACAAATCCAGGCCCGCGCATTGAAAGGGGTGGACCTCGAAGGTATTGCCGTCAGTAGAGAGATCCATGAGGGACCCGCCGCATCCGTGCTTTTGATGGCATCGAAGGACGCGGATCTTCTGGTCGTGGGTTCCCGCGGTCACGGCGGCTTCACCACGCTGTTGCTCGGCTCGGTGTCCAACCAGATCGCCCACCACGCCACCTGCCCGGTATTGATCATCCGGCCGAAACGGCCGGCACCAGCCCCGATATGACTCGTTTTCGTCGCCCGCGCCGGGCGCACGGCGACTCCGTCGACCGTAGGGCCCGTCTCCGGTCGGCGCGATTGGATCCAGGCCGGCCGGCTGGGCAGACGGATCGCATTCCCGAGGAGGGCACATACCCTGGCGGTGCCGAAGTCAGCGATGCTCGTCTCGATGCAACCGCGGCGTCGGCCTGACCGGGATCTACGCTGTGTCCTGCCGCGCCGGACGGCTCGGCAGGACAGCGACCAGCCTACGGCGACGGCACGCACGACCCGCAGCGACGAGTGAACCAGATCGTGCCGGAGCACATCCTCATGGTCCGTGAATCCCTGCTGGACCTCACCAGGGTGCCCTGGTCGGGCCGCGTTCTCGGCGATCCTGCGTCGCGGCGCGAAACACCGCGTTCGTTCCAGCGGGCCGCACCTCGATCCCGTCGGTTCCTACCGTAGGTGAGCAGGCCGGTCGCCGGGAGTCAGCCCGATGTGTATGTGGTCCTGGTGGACAGCGTCGGAGAAGAAGCCGTTGCGCTCGCCGTTGAGGTCGACCGGTCCCCCCACCTCGGTCGCCCCGAGTTCGGCGGCTCGCCGCATCAGACGCACTTGCCGGTCGTCGAAGGGGCCGATATCGACCACCGCCTGCCCGTCGATTTCACGAATGTCCACTGCCCGACCGACGGCGTGGTTCGACAAGCGGTCGGTGGGAAACACCGTCTGGATATGACCGGTATGCATCACCTGCACGGTCAGCGTGAATTCTTGTGACAGTTCCAGCAAAACCCTCAGCAGCGGATCGCTCATCCTGCCGGTGCCGACGTCGCTCCGCGATGGACCGGGCAGCATGATCCTGGGTTCGGCGAGAACTGCTTCGGCGGTATCGGACAGCGCTACGGGTGTTCCGAGTGAGGTCAACGGACGAAGTTGCTCCACGGTCCACACGTCACCGGCCTGTCGGGTCAACCGCGTGTCGACAACCAGTTCTCTGCTCTGCTCACCGGAAGGGGTGTCGAAGCGTTGCGACACCAGGGCGATCACAGCCGCATTGTCGGCCGTCAGGCCCCCGTACTGCGGATAGATCACAGTCAGGGCGCCGGTGCCGGCGGCGACAGGTTGCAGGATGGTGGCCGTCGCGGCGGCCCTGGGCGACGCACCTGCCCGCAGCAGGTTGTCGACGGCGGTACCGCCGCCGGTCCAGTTCCCAGCCGTTTCCAGAAAAGCCGCCGCGGATTGTTTGATCTTCGGGGACACTTCACCAGGGCCCGGCCGCCAGCGGCTCGATTCGGCCGAGAGGACACGCGGGGACTTCGACGTCTCGACGGGAAGAGTAGAGGGTCGATCCGGCAGGACGGCTGTTCGCGACGTCGCGGAGTGGGGCGAATTCGCCTCGAGGCCGCAGGACACCAGGGTTGCCACCGGTACTGCGGTGAGCAGTGTGAGCATCTGCCGACGCGTCACGTTCATGGTGAACCGTCCGCTCTGCCGATCGAGCGGGCGGGCGAACCGGGCTGTGACGCCAGAAGATAGCGATAGCTGCGTACGGTGTGGCCATCGCGGGTGGTGTGGACCCCCACCGCGCTCCACCCGAGGCGTTCGTAGAAGCGGTCGGCGCCGCCCGGACCGGTGAGGGTGACCAATTCGGCTGCGGCGGCCCCCCTGGCATCGGCTCGCTCGAGGAACAGCGCCACCAGACGCACTCCTACCCCACTGCCCTGGAAGACCGGTTCCACGGCTACGGCCGACAGGACTGCAACGGGTGCGTCGTTGTGAGGTTGCATCGTCGATCGTGTGCTGATCGTCCGAACGAGACGCCTCGTCCACGGCCGCGCCCGTGTGCGTACGAAACGCCGTATCAGTCCGGGCCTGCCCAGCAGCGATACGGCGGCAAGAAATGTCAGAGCCGCAACGGAACGCCTCTCGGCCCACAGAGCGCTCATGTGCGCCGCCTCGTCGGTGGAACCGAACAGGAAGGCACCCACATTGTCACCGGGGGCGTTCGGCTCCACGGCGACGAACGCGACTGCGTGCGGAGACTCGAGAAACGTTCTGTGCCAGCGGCGCACGAAACGCACCCCCAGCGCGGGGAAGAAACCGACGGGCAGCAGCCGGACATGGATCCGGGCTGTCGCCTCGAGATCCGCGGGGACGGCACCACGAAGGACGAGTCTTCCCGCGGCCGAGGCCCCGGTGCCAGCGCCCTCTCCCTGAACCCGGCCAGTCCGCGCCTCAGAGAGTGTTGTGGAACCCGCGCTG
>NZ_PCZU01000086.1:107456-113763 GCF_002887785.1 Rhodococcus sp. ENV425 | reverse complement strand
CGCCGCCGTGGCAGCGCGGGAGTCAGCAGGAGGCGCCGCAGAACGTGCCGCAGACGAATCTGGCCCGCCCGGGTCAGACGTCGTCCTCGACCGGGCGTCCCGCGGTGCCCACCTCGGGCGGCGCTGTGGGTGACAAGACCGCCACGCGGCCCGGGGGTGACAAGACCGCCACGCGGCCCGGCGGCGCGGCCCCGACCGGATCGGCGCAGCCTGCAGGACAGCAGCCGGGCCCGGCGAAGCCGGCGGCGGCTCGCCCCGGCGTGAATCCGGCCGGCGGCCGGTCCGGTGCCGCGACGCCGCCGACTCGCCCGGTGGTCACCGGCACGGCGGCCGCCTCGATGAACGCGCCCACGACGGGGATGCCGGGTGCGGACCGGTCGGCGGCCAAGACGAAGGCGGCCGTCATCGACGGTCCGACGCGGCACATCGAACGCAAGGATCTGGCGAAGGACCTGCCGGACCTGTCGACGGTGAAGCATCCGCTGCCGTCCGCGCCGGCCGAGGAATCCGCGGCTGCGCAACCGGCTGCCGTGGTGGCGGCCGCGGCCCGGGTCCCGGGTGAGCCGCTGCGGGCGACCGTGCAGCTGCGCCGCATCGATCCGTGGTCGATGCTGAAGATCTCTTCGGTGATCTCCGTCTCGTTGTTCTTCGTGTGGATGGTCGCCGTGGGTCTGCTGTACGGCGTGCTCGCGGGCATGGGCGTGTGGGAACGGCTCAACAGCGCCTTCACCGACATGGTGTCCGACACCGGTGGGGGTGGCCTCATCACCGCCGGCCAGGTCTTCGGGTACGCGACGGTGATCGGGCTGGTCAACACGATCCTGCTGACCGCTCTGGCCACCCTGGGGGCGTTCATCTACAACCTGTGCACCGACCTCGTCGGGGGCGTGCAGGTCACCCTCGCAGACCCGGACTGAGCTGGGAAAACGTGACCCCGCCGAGCCGATTTTGGACTTCGCGGCTCGGTGGGGTAGTGTTCCAACTCGGTTCGAGGGCCTATAGCTCAGGCGGTTAGAGCGCTTCGCTGATAACGAAGAGGTCGGAGGTTCAAGTCCTCCTAGGCCCACTCCCCGTGCCGAAAGGGCAGCGAGCATGAAGGTTCTTCTCACTGTGGGAACCGTGGTGCTGGTGGCCGTCGGACTCGCCCGGATGTTGCGGAGCGAGGACGAATGGCACGAGGTCACCGGCCGCTGAGGCGGCAGACGGGGCCTTAGCTCAGTTGGTAGAGCGCTGCCTTTGCAAGGCAGATGTCAGGAGTTCGAATCTCCTAGGCTCCACAACGCACACTCGAATATCGACGACAGGCCCGGACATCACGGATGTCCGGGCCTGTCGTCGTGCCCGGTCACTTCTCCTCGGCGAGCTCGTCGAGGACCGCCGAGAGCCGGCGCATCGCGGCCAGTGCGCCGGCCAGGTCTTCCTCGCCCACGGCGTCGGCCAGGCGACGGGCGAAGGCGGCATGCGCCGGATCGATCCCGGACACCGCCTCGCGTCCCGCCGGGGTCGGCGCGACGAGCTTGGCGCGCCGGTGGGCCGGGTTGGGCAGGTACTCGGCGAGGCCTCGCTCGACCAGCAGGTCGGCGATCCGCTGCACGCTCTGGCGGGTGATCCCCATCGCGCGGGCGATGCCGGCGACCGGCAGGGGTTCGCGCAGCACGGCACCGAGGACCTGCCACCACGCCGCGGTGAGCCCGGCCGGGCGCGCGAGGGATTCGGCGACCTCGAGGAACTGTCCGTTGAGCCGGAACGACGTCAGGGCGAGGCCGCTGAGCAGTTCTTGTTCCGGGCGCTCGCTCATCCGGCCATGAGTTCGTAGAAGCCGGCGGGGTCGCGTCGGCCGTAGAGCTTGAACCAGGATTCGAGGACGTGCGGCTCGAACACCTCGAGGCGTTCGAGGATCGCGCGGGCGAACTCGACCGGGGCGGTGGCACTCGCGGTGATCAGATTCCGGTCGGTGACGGCCGGTTCGTCGCGGTAGAGATCCCCGCCCGCGTAGCCCACACTCGCCAGGAACTCGGCGGCGTTGCTCGTGTGCGCGCGATCGTCGAGTAGGCCGGCGAGGGCGAGCCCGCCCGTGGCCCCGCAGATCGCGGCCACCGGGACCCCGGCCTCGAGGAAGTCGCGCGCCCGTTCGGCGAAGGGGGTGAACTGCTCGGTGTTCCAGATGTCGTTGCCCGCCAGGACGAGCATCGCGCTGTTCTCCGGCCGCACCTCGTCCAGGGTGGTGTCGGGGAGGATGCGGATTCCGCCCATGGTGGTGACGGGTTCGCGCGTGGCGCCGACGGTGGCGACGGCGTAGCGGCCGGGATGCTTGTGCCAGAGGGGCTTGTTGATGTGGGCGATCGCATGACCGACCTCCCAGTCGGCGAAGGTGTCGTACACGGCGACATGCACTGTCTCAGTCATGACAATATGCTGTCGATTTGACAGCCTGTTGTCAATAGGGGGCACCCGGAAGATCTCAGCCCGTTTCACGTGAAACGTCGATGAGCTCGAGCAGATCGCGGACCGCCCGGCGGACCTCCTCCAGGTTCCGGCCGGGTTCGATGAGTTCGGTGCCCTTGTGGACCACGGCGCCGACCAGTTCGGCGGCCAGTTCCGGATGCGTGGTCCCGTGCTCACGCAGGGCCTCGACGAGGGGGAGCACGAGCTCGCGGTGCAGCGTCTGCATGCGTTCGTCGGTGAAGGCCTGCGGCGTGACCGTGGCGAGCGCTCCGACGAGCGCGTGCTCGCCCTCGGCGACGAGCCGGAGGTTGGCGTCGACGTACGCGAGTACCCGGCCGGCCGGATCGCCGGCCTCGTCCATGGCGGCGATCACCTTCGCGTTCCAGCGCGGGAACATGTCCTCGACGACCGCGCGCAGCAGATCCTCCCGCGACCGGAAGTAGTGGTAGACGCTGGAGCGGGCGAGCCCGGCCCGGGCCGCGACCTCGCCCAGGCTCGGCGGGCGCTCCGGCGACTCGGTCAACAGTGCGTGAGCCGCATCGAGGAGTGCCCGTAGTTGGGTTGCGCGATGCTCGGCGACGGTAGCCGCAGAGATCTTCGGCACGGGCCCTCCTCGTGCGGTCAGCCGCGGGCGTGCAGCCTGCCGTCCACCATCTCCAGGATGCGGTCGCAATGCTCCAGCACGTCGTGGTCGTGGGTGACCATGATGCCAGCCACCCCCGCATCGTGGGTTTCCCGGGCAAGCAACTCGACCACCTCGTGGCTGCGGGTGCGGTCGAGGGCGGCGGTCGGTTCGTCGACGAGCAGCAGCGCCGGCCGCGAGACGAGGGCCCGGGCGATGCCGACCCGCTGGCGTTCGCCGCCGGAGAGCTGTCCGGGTCGCCGGTCGGCGCGATGGCTCATCCCGACCGCCCCGAGCAGCTCGTCCGGATCACGTCCGGGGCGACCGGTGATCTTCGGGACCAGCCGGAGCTGGTCGCGGGCGGTCAGGGCGGGAACGAGGTTCCCGGACTGGAAGACGAAGCCCACCCGCTCTCGCCGCAGCCGGGTCAGCGCCCGATTCGGCAGGGCGGAGACGTCGATCCCCGCCAGCGTGACGACACCCGTGGTGGGGCGGGTGAGACCGCCGGCGACGGCCAGCAGACTCGACTTGCCGGCGCCGGAGGGCCCGACGATCGCGACGAGCTCACCGGCGGCGACGTGCAGGTTCACGTCGTCCAGTGCCACGACGGTGTTGTCGCCGTAGCCGAAGCGGAGGGTGACGCCGGACAGGGCCAGGCCGGTGGTGGGGATGGTCGAGGTGGTCATCGGTTCTCTCCGAGGGCGGTGAGGGGATCGACGCGGGTGACGCGGACGACGGCAACGGCCGCGCCCAGCAGTCCCAGCAGGACCAGGATCGCGGCGCCGGACGCGACGGGGCCGGTCTCGAGCGCGAACGGCATGCCGCTGCCCTCGAGGCCCGACCCGAGGCCGAGGCCGAGGAGGACTCCGACGGTCACCGACGCGAGGAGCACGACCGTCGCCTGTGCCAGGCCGTCGCGCAGGAGGAAACCCGTGGAGGCGCCCATGGCCCGCAGCACGGCCAGTTCCCGGGAGCGCTGGACGGTCCAGATGCTGAAGAAGGCGCCGACGACGAGGGCGGAGATCGCGTACAGGAAGCCCTTGATGAGGGACATCGTCATCATCTCGGCGGAGTAGCCGGGGGAGGCGTCGAAGGATCCCTCGAGGGTCTTGGCGGCGGTGCCGGTCGCGGCATCGCCCGCGGCGAGGTCGGGCAGCCGGTCGTCGACACCCCGGACGGCGACGACGCTCGCCTCGGTGTAGACGCGCGGATCGGGTAGCTCGCCGGCCCGCGTGCCGGCGTGGATCGCCTGCCAGGTTCGCAGCGGCAGGTAGGCGACGTCGACGTGGCCGAAGGTGCGCTTGTCGGCGGTGAAGCCGGCGACCGTGAGTTCGGTGCCGAGGCGCTCGAGGACGATGGTGTCGCCGACGGCGATGCCCGCCTCGCGCACGGTGTCGCTGACCAGGATGTCGGTGTCGCCGGTGAGGGGACGCCCCTCGGCGGGCGCCGGTTCGAGGAACGAGCCGGGTTCGACGCCGAAGAGGGTGAGGTCGACCGGTGTGCCGGACGCGGTCCGGGCGTTGACGATGGCGTTGCCGAGCAGCGCGGCGTCGGCGACGTCCGGCCGGGCGCGCCACGCGGCGGCCTGGTCCTCGGTGACGACGGATCGCGAGAACGCCGAGTCGGTGCGGGTGCCCTCGGCGAAGGCGAAGGCCTGGACCGGGGTGCGCTGGAGGGCCGAGACGCCGTCTGCCACGAGGCCGGAGGACAGGCCGGACAGGATGACCATCAGCACCGCCACCAGGGCTACGACGGTTCCCATGAGGAGGAAGCGGGTGCGCGCGAACCATAGTTCGCGCAGCGCGAGGAACATGTGGGCTCCTGAGGAAGATTTACCGACGGACAGTCGACATCTTATCGACAATGTGTCGGCAAGTTCTGTGAGGCCGGTTACTACTTCCGGTAGTAGGAGGCGCGTATCCTGGCTGCATGTCTGCCGAGAAGGACTTCGCCGCGCGCGTGCGCGGCGCCTTCGTCGGCGGCATGTCGGGGGCGGTGAGCATCGCCGCCCATGCGCTCGCCGGCGGGGCCGCGCCGGGACAGGCATCCGCGGTGTTGCTGCTCGCCGCCGCGGCCGCGGTGGGTCTGCTCGCCGCGGGCACGCGCCTGCCGATCGTCGGCGTGCTGGCCGCCGGGCAGGTGGTGGGCCACGGTGTCCTCTCCCTCGACACGGGACACGTCCACGTCCCCGGCGCGGGCATGCTGGCCGCCCACACGGCCGCGATCGTCGTCGCGGCGCTGCTCGTCCGCGGCGCCGAACACGGCTGCCGCGTCGGGCTCACCGCGGTGCGGCGCGCGAGTGTGCCGCCGTTCGCGCCGGCGCCCGTCGCCGTTCCCGGCTGGACGCCCGTCGCACACCATCCCCGGGTGCGGCGCGGCCTGCTCGTCGCCGCAGGTCTCGGCACCCGAGGTCCTCCCCACACGGTCTGATCCCAGCCCACCTCACGGTCACCGCTACGCGGGACCGCGCGCACGCGTGCGCACCCGGACCGATTTCGGAGAACCTCATGAAGAAGACCCTGTTCCTCGCTGCCGCCGCGGCCGCGACCCTGTTCGCCGCCGGATGCTCGTCCGACGAGCCGGCCGCCGCCTCCGCGGACTCGCTCACCGTCTCCTCGGCGTGGGCGAAGGCCGCCGAATCCGGCATGACCGGTGCTTTCGCCGAGCTCGAGAACACCGGCGACTCCGACATCCACATCGTCTCCGCCGCCAGCTCCAGCTCGGCCCGCACCGAGATCCACGAGATGGCGGCCGGCGACGGCGGCGCCATGGTGATGCGCGAAAAGGAGGACGGCCTGGTCATTCCCGCGCACAGCACCCACTCCCTCACGCCCGGCAACGACCACCTGATGCTGATGGACCTCGTCGAGCCCGTCCTGCCCGGCACCGAGGTGACCTTCGAGCTGACCTTCGAGGACGGCTCGACCACCGAGTTCACCGCGCAGGTCCGCGACTTCTCCGGCGCACGGGAGAACTACCAGCCGAGCGCCGGCATGGGGGCGAACCACGGTGGCTGAGCTGAGCCGGCGGCGCCTCCTCGGGGGCGGCGCCGCCGTCCTCGGCGTCGCGGGCATCGGCGCGGCCGGGATCGGGACGGGCCTCGGCTATGCCGCCACGCGGGAGCCCGAGCCCACCGGCGGGCGCACCGTCGCCTTCCACGGCGTGCACCAGGCGGGCATCGACACCGAACCGCAGGCCTTCGCCGCATTCGTCGCCCTGGATCTGCGCCCGGGCCTCGAC
>NZ_PCZU01000086.1:97541-107418 GCF_002887785.1 Rhodococcus sp. ENV425 | reverse complement strand
GGGCCGAGGACGGCCGCCGGCTCACCGAGGGCAGCCCTGCCCTCGGCGACACCGAGCCCGAACTCGCCCACGATCCCGCGCGGCTGACCGTGACCGTCGGATTCGGTCCCGCCGTGTTCGACGCGGCCGGCCTGGCGGCGCAGCGGCCCGAGTGGCTGCGGCCGCTGCCCGCGTTCTCGATCGATCGCCTCGAGGAGCGCTGGTCGGGCGGTGATCTGCTGGTGCAGGTCTGCGCCGACGACCCGGTCACCGTCTCGCACGCGACCCGCACGCTCGCCAAGAGCGTGCGGTCGCTGGCCACCGTGCGCTGGGTCCAGCGCGGGTTCCGCAACGCGGCGGGCACCAAGCCCGCCGGCACCACGATGCGCAACCTCATGGGCCAGGTCGACGGCACGGTCAACCCGGCCGCGGGAAGCACGGACTTCGACCGGCAGGTGTGGAATCCCGGCACCCCGGCCTGGCTGGCCGGGGGCACGTCCGTGGTGGTGCGGCGTATCCGCATGGAACTCGACACGTGGGACGAGCTGGACCGGCCGGCCCGTGAACTCGCCGTGGGCCGGGACCTGGCCTCGGGGGCGCCGTTGACCGGCAACCGGGAGCACGACGATCCGGACTTCGCCGCCACCGACGTGCACGGCATTCCGGTGATCCCCCCGGAATCGCACGTCGCGCGGGCGCGGCCCCGGAACGCGAACGAGCGGTTCCTGCGGCGCGGCTACAACTACGACGACCCGGACGGCGCCGGGCTGCTGTTCGCGTCGTACCAGGCCGACGTGGACGCCCAGTTCGTTCCGGTGCAGCAGCGGCTCGCCGAGCACGACGCGCTGAACCCGTGGATCACGCCGATCGGGTCGGCGGTGTTCGCCGTCCCACCCGGATTCGGCCCCGGCGGATATCCGGGGGACACCCTGCTCGAGGGCTGACGGGCAGCGCTCCCGGCCGGGATCTGCTCGACGATCCCGGCCGGGGGTCCGTCATACCTACAGTTTGTATGGTTCCCGTCACGCCCCGCCGAAATGGCGCTACCGTCGAGATGGACACGCGTCCATCCGGGCGAGGGAAGGCGGGCACACTCATGACCACAGCACTGCCGGAACGTCAGGGCTTCGGAACGCTGCGCGCGGGAGGTCTGCACTGGGACGCCTTCCCGCTGCGGCTGTTCGCGAAGGGTAACGCGAAGTTCTGGGATCCGCTCGAGCTGGACTTCAGCCGGGACGCGGCCGACTGGAACGAGCTCAACAGCGAACAGCACCGCAGCGCCACCTATCTCGTCGCGCAGTTCGTGGCCGGCGAGGAGGCCGTCACACAGGACATCCAGCCGTTCCTACGGGCGATGGCCGCCGAGGGCCGGCTCGGCGACGAGATGTACCTGACCCAGTTCTGCTTCGAGGAGGCCAAGCACACCCAGGTCTTCCGCCTGTGGATGGACGCGGTGGGCCTGACCGCGGACCTGCACTCCTACGTTGCGGACAATCCGTACTACCGGCAGCTGTTCTACGAGGAACTGCCCCATTCGTTGCGCGTCCTCGAGACCGATCCGAGTCCTGCCAATCAGGTCCGCGCCAGCGTCACCTACAACCACGTCATCGAGGGCAGTCTCGCCCTCACCGGGTACTACGCCTGGCAGAAGGTGTGCACGAAACGCGGAATCCTGCCCGGAATGCAGGAACTCGTGCGCCGGATCGGCGACGACGAACGCCGGCACATGGCGTGGGGCACGTTCACGTGCCGCCGCCACGTCGCAGCCGACGACTCGAACTGGGATGTCGTGCAGCAGCGCATGGGGGAGTTGCTGCCGCTGGCGCTCGGCATGATCCAGTGGGTCAACGACCAGTTCGAGGAGCAGCCCTTCGGCCTCGACCCCGACGAGTTCGTCGCCTACGCGGCCGACCGGGCCCAGCGGCGGCTCGGGGCCATCGAATCCGCGCGCGGCCGGCCGGTCGAGGAGATCGACCTCGACTACAGCCCCGAGGTGCTCGAGGACAAGTTCGGCGCGGAGGACGCCGCGGAGCTGAACTCGCTCACGGAGGGCTGAACTCCGCGGTAGTAACAACCCGAACGGTCAGAGCAGCGCGACGGCCGCGAAGGCCAGCAGCAGGATCACTGCCACCACGGCCCCGATCGCCGAGTAGTTCCTGCTCGGCCGCGTGGTGACGGTGGTGACCGTCGTCCCGAAGGCCTCGTCGGCGCTGCTGTCATCGGACCGGGTGTCATCGGACCGGGCGTCGCCGGACCGGGGGTCGGAGGCGGTCGTCGCCGGGACGGGTGCGGGGCTCCCCGGTGCGCCGGCCGCCCTGTCTCGTTCGGCGGCCGCCTCGGCCCTCGCTCGTTCGGCCGCTTCGAGTTCCCGGATACGTGGGATGCCACCCGTGAGGACGTCGGTGACGTCGTACGACGGTGGCAGTCCGATCCGCGCCTTGACCACGCGCGCGGGCGTGAAACCCGCCGCCAGGATGGCGGCACCGAGGGCGGCGGTCTGCTCGGGGCCGGGGCCGACGAGAGTGCGCACGCCGAGTTTCGCGGCGAGGCTGTCCGCGATGGACTGCACATGCGAGCGGTCGCGCGCGACGAACCCGTCGCCCATCACCACCACGGCGTCGAGGTTGTGCGAAAGCCAGCCGAACGCGCCGAGCGCGGTAGCCAGCTGGGCCGCGGGAGACGGGGCGCTCTTGGCGGCGAAGCGGAACGCCTTGCCGGCCGACACACCGGAGCGCACGAGATTGACGGTCGAGCCGCCGTCGTCGACGTGGAAGATGCCGACGAGTTGTCCGGGGGTCTCCGAGATCTCCGACGCGTACCAGGTGGCCGCGGCCTCGGCGTCCGAGACGAGGGCGATGTGCCGCAGATCCGCGTAGTCGAGCGCGGCCCGCAGCGCGGCCACCGTGGACTGGTCCCACCGCGACGGGTAGGTGGCGGTGACAGCGGGCAGACCCCCGTCGGGCCCGCCGTCCGGCGGCAGCGGCTGGCACTCGTGCAACAGGCAGGCGATCGCCGTGGCCATCGAGTCCTCGGCCCGGTAGATGCGCCCGTCACTGGCGGTGACGCCGGCGGGATCGCCGACGCGGCCGAGGAAGCCCGACAGGTAGCGGGCCTCGCCGGCGGGATGCGGGGCGCCGCCGAGGACGGTGGTGCCGTCGGAGTCGATGTGCAGGACGGTGTCACGGGCTATGACGACGGGATCGGGGCTGCCGGGGTCGTTGGAGGCGAGCACCGCGGTGGACACCACGCTCCCGATCCGGAGACCGACTCCCACAGCCATGTCACACCTCCCGTAGACAACGATCGGCGTACATCTTGCTACCGACTCGGCCACGTCCGGGGAAGCCGCGCCGTAGGACCGCGCGGGAGATTGCCGTGCCCACTAAGATCCGCGCGTGACGTAAGCACAGCCCGTATGCCCCTGCGGTTACCAGGCCGATCACCCGGTGGTCGTTCGCGCTGCTGCTGCGGGAGCCGGACTGGTTGCGGGAGCCGCTCGACCCGGATGTGGATCCGGGCATGCGGTGGCTGCCCTTCGGCACGTTCTGGCAGGTCACGCTCGACATGGTGTTCTCCGCCGACGTCCCGTCCGGGTTCGGCCACGCGTACGGGCCGGAGGCCGCGCAGTTGTGGGCGGACATCCTCGCCCCCGACGGCTGGGACGACGCGGTCACCCACTGGGTGCAGAACGCCCTGTCCGCCCAGCCCGGCGACGAGTGACGCCGCTCCGTCGCCGTGGCACCGTCAGGTTCTCGGCCGGAACGCCCGCCGGGGCGGGAACGCCTGCCGGGCGTGGGTCAGCAGGAACACGCTGATCACGATCACCCACGCCGGGAAGACGAGCGTGAGCCACAGCGCCTCGGTCACCGCGAACAGCAGAACCAGGGCGAGCAGGTACGTGGGTAGGACCAGCCATCGGGGCATGAGTCCGGTGCGCAGCCAGATGGTGGCCAGCGAGATCATGAAGACCGCGGCCATGCGGATCGAATAGACGTTGCTGATCTGCAGGATCAGCGCGTGCGCGAAGGCGGCGGATTCCTGGGCGGGCACCGCCTCCGCCCGGTCCGCCAGGAGCAGCCCGCCGGCGCTGGCCATCGTGACGAGGATCAGCGCCAGGAACAACAGGCCGCTACCGACGAAGACCGTCGAGAAGAACTGGTCCTCGAGGTCTCCCAGCCGGTGCCGGAGCGCACCGATGAACCACAGGAACGCGATGCAGGCGAACTGGGCCAGCGTCAGCGCCACGGTGAGCCGTGAGCGGCCGGCGTCCAGCCACTCGGTGCTGCCGAAGGGATCGGCGGGGATCGCCTGACGGATCAGGACGATGCTCGTCGCGAACAGGACGGCGAACACGATCCCGACGACGGCGGCGGTGTGCGGTGTGGTCAGTCGGTGCAGTTGCGGTTCGCTGCGCTCCCCGGTCATGACCGGATTGTCCCCGACCAGCGGCGATGCCCGGGGGCGAACGACGGACCGCGGTTCGAATCGGGGTTCGCGAGCCCCGGATCACGTACTTACGCGCCGGTAAGTTAGGTGTTACAGTGCGTACCGCTTGTGTCGTCCGACACACGGACAGCTACCTGTGAAGGGACCATGGGGATGGGGATGGGGATGGGGATCACCAGACGGTGGATCGGCGCTGCGGCGACGGCCACGGCACTGACAGGAGCGATGCTTGCCACGCCGGCGACGGCGAGCGCGGATGCGAACTTCTACGATCCTCCGCTCGACCTGGTCGGAGCCTCCGGCGACGTCCTCCGCAGCGGGCCGTCCGACCTCTCCATTCGCGTCCCGTCGCCGCAGGGCGTGTTCCCCGCGCAGGGCACCCGGCTGCTGTACCGCAGCCTCGACGCCACCGGCGGACCCAGCGCCGTCGGCGGCACCTACCTCGAGCCGTCGCTGCCGTGGAACGGGCCGGGGCCGCGACCGCTCGTCGCCATCGCGCCGGGCACCCAGGGCCAGGGCGACCAGTGTGCCCCGTCCAAGCAGCTGAACTCGCTCGTGTCCTACACCCCGCCGCTCGACCTGTTCACCGAGTACGAACTGCTCTCGATCAACACCATGCTGCTGCAGGGCATCGCCGTCGTCGTCACCGACTACGACGGGCTCGGCACACCGGGGCACCACACGTACGTCAACCGGCTCGCCGAGGCGCACGCGGTGCTGGATGCGGTCCGGGCGGCGCAGAGCCTGCCCGCCACGTCCATCACCCCCGACGGTCCTGTCGGCCTGTGGGGGTACTCCCAGGGCGGCGGTGCCGTGGCTGCGGCCGCAGAACTGCAGCCGACCTACGCGCCCGAGCTGAACGTCGTGGGGGCCTATGCCGGCGCGCCGCCCGCGGACCTCGAGGCCACGCTCAGCCAGGTCGACGGAACGGCGCTCACCGGCGTGATCGGCTACACGATCAACGGCCTCGGCGAGGCCTACCCCGAGCTCCGGGATCTCATCGACGCCGAGGTCAACGACCGTGGACGCGAGATGCTGCATTCGGTGGCGAACCAGTGCGCGCCGGAGACGATCTTCCGTTACGGCTTCCAGCGCACGAGCGACTACACCCGCACGGGTGAGCCGCTGAGCGTGGTCGTCGATCGGTTGGCGGAGGCGAAGAAAGCCATCGCCGCGCAGCGGATCGGACGTCTGCAGCCGTCGGTGCCGGTACTCGTGCAGCACGGGACGATGGACGACATCGTGCCCTACGGACAGGGTCGCCAGCTCGCGGCGGACTGGTGCGCCCTCGGCGCCACCGTCCAGTTCTCCCCGAACACCACCCCGCCCGTCCTGCCGGGCCTGGCCGTCAATCACGCGCTTCCTCTGGTCGCGGGGATGCCCGAGGCGGTCGCCTACCTGAACGACCGGTTCGCGGATCGGCCCGCCCCGTCCAACTGCGGCGCTTTCTGACCCACGACGGCGTTGGATCCGCCGCAAGGGGCGGTCAGCCGCGACAGCGATTGTTGTCGCGGCTGACCGGAGCCCGCGCGGCCGGCGGTCCGTTCACACCACCGGATGGTCGGCGCCGAGGAATCTGCGGGCGAGGTTCTGCTCCACCGACGGCCCGGGCGACCATTCGGCGATCCACGGGCCCGTACCCTCGCTGGGATCGATCACGCCCTTCTCCAGCCAGGTGTAGCGCCCGTCGAGGACGTCGGCCGTGAGCTGCCGGTCGGCATCGTCGGTGTGCGTCCACAACGCGGCGAACAGCGAGTCCACGCGGAGCTTCGCCTGGAGGCAGAAGACGTCGGCGAGTTCGTAGGCCGCGTCCGTATCGGGGTGGCCGTCGGTGTGGTACATCTGCGCCCGCACGCAACTCGCCGACATGGCGAACAGCTCCGCGCCGATATCGACGAGCCGCCCCAGGAAATTCTGCCGCCTCTCCAGACCGCCCTGCCACCGGGCCATGCCGTAGAACGTGGACCGAGCGAGCTTGCGTGAACACCGCTCCACGTAGCGCAGATGGTGTGCCAGGGGACCGAATTCGCCGTACGAGGTGGGTAGCTGGCCCCTGCCCGCCACCAACTGGGGCAGCCACTTGGCGTAGAAGCCGCTCGCCTTGGCGGCGGCCCGGGCCTTCGTGTCCAGAGTGGCTTTCGGATCCGCCAGCTCACCCGCCACCCGCAGGTGGGCGTCGACGGCTTCGCGGGCGACGAAGAGCCGCATGATCTCGCTCGAGCCCTCGAAGATCCGGTTGATCCGCAGGTCCCGCAGGAGCTGCTCGGCGGGCACCATCCGCTCACCCCGGGCCGCAAGCGACGCCGCCGTCTCGTAGCCGCGTCCCCCTCGGATCTGCATCAACTCGTCGGCGATCTCGCAGGCCACCTCGCTGGACCACAGCTTGGCCAGGGCCGCCTCGATGCGGATGTCGTTGCGGTCCTCGTCGCACATCTGGCCGGTCAGTTCCACCACGGCCTCGAGGGCGAACGTGGTGGCGGCGATGTATCCGATCTTGCCGGCGATCGCATCGTGCCGGCCCACCGGCCGACCCCACTGGACGCGGGTGCCGGACCATTCCCGGGCGATCTTGAGCGCCCACTTGCCGGCACCGGCGCACATCGACGGGATCGCGAGCCGGCCGGCGTTGAGGGTGGTCAGGGCGATCTTCAGGCCGTCGCCCTCGCGGCCGATGAGGTTCTCCTTCGGCACCCGCACCTTGTACAGCCGGGTGAGGCCGTTCTCGATCCCCTTCAGGCCCAGGAACGAGTTGCGGCGTTCGACGGTGATGCCCGGGGTGTTCGCCTCGACGACGAACGCCGAGATGCCACCGCGGTGGCCCTCGCTGCGCGGCACCCGCGCCATCACCACCAGCAGTTCGGCGACCACTCCGTTGGTGGTCCACAGCTTCAGGCCGTCGAGTTCGTACGCGTCGCCGTTCTCCACCGGCACCGCCGTCGAGGCGAGACGGGCGGGATCGGAACCCACGTCGGGTTCGGTCAGCAGGAAGGCCGAGATCGCCCCTCGCGCACACCGCGGGAGGAAAGCGCGTTTCTGTTCGGGTGTCCCGGCCAGCTTCAGGGGTTCGGGCACTCCGATGGATTGATGCGCCGACAACAGAACGCCCAGGCTCGGGTGGGCGCTGGCCACGAGCATCAGCGCGCGGTTGTAGGCCACCTGCGACAGTCCCAGGCCGCCGTATTCCTGGGAGATCTTCATGCCGAAGCAGCCGAGCTCGGCCAATCCGGCGACGTATTCGTCGGGGATCCGGGCCTCGCGCTCGATGCGGCTGCCGTCCACACCCTCGCAGAAGCGGCGAAGCTCTGCCAGGAACCCTTCGGTACGGGCCTCCTCGTCGGGGGTGGGCCGCGGGAACGGATGGATGAGGTCGAGGGTCAGACGTCCGAGAAACAACTCCTTTGCGAACGACGGCTTGTGCCAGGTGGTCTCGCGGGACTCCTCTGCGAGCGCGCGCGACTGTTCCTCGCTGGCGTGTACCTGTTGTGCCATGTGATGCCTCCCCGATAGGACTGCTACCGGCGAGTATCCACCTGTTCTGTGATGCACATCACGCGATTCGGCGGATCGGTACCCATGAGTAACCGACGGCGCGGGGGTGGGGCGGATCACGGTCCGACGGGGCTGCCGTCGCGACAGAGCCCCCGCCCGTGTCCGTAGGCTGGACATGTCATCGACGACGTACCCGAGCACCTCCACCTTCCCGCTCGCGCGGACCACCGCTGGAGGCCGACATGGAATTCCTCGCGTCCGTACCTGTTGTGCTGCTGTTGACCGTCCTGATCTATGTCGTGGCCGGCCGGATCGTCGACCTGGAAGTGCGCGTCACCGAACGACAACTGCAGAAGGAAGGGCAGGCCGCGATCGACGCGACCTGCCCCGGATCCGATTCCGTCCCGTGACCCCGGGCGGAACTCAGTCCTGCTTCTTCGGGCCCCCCGCGGGACCGGCCGACGGCTTCGGCTTCGCCGCGGTTCCCTTGCTGCCGGTGGCCTCGCTCTTCGGCTCGGCGGCCGGCTTCGGAGCCGTTTCCTCCTTGGCCGCGTGCTTTCCGGTCGGGGGCGCCTCGGCCGTCCCCTTCGGGACGGTGGTGGGCTCGGCCGTCCCCTTCGTGGCGGTGGTGGGCTCGGCCTTCGGCGTCGCGGCTGCCGTCGGGGTCGCCTTCGGCGTCGGCGCGGGCACCGCGGGGGCAGCCGTCCCGCCCTCGGGCCGAGGTGCGGCCTTCCTCGTCGCGGCCGATTCGGGCTTCGGGGCCACGGCCTCGGGCGTCGCGGCCGGCCCGGGCTTCGCCTCGGGTGCGGCAGCCTCCGGCTTCGGTGCGCCAGCCTCCGGCTTCGGGGCGGCAGCCTCCGGCTTCGGGGCGGCAGCCTCCGGCTTCGGTGCGGCAGCCTCCGGTGTCGCGACCGGCCCGGGCTCGGGGGTGACCGGCTCGATCCGCGGCGGCTCCGGCGCGACCGGCGGATGATCCCCGAGACGGCTGCGGTAGAACACAACTCCGCCGGCGGCGACGACGCCGAGCGCGCCGACCGTCACCAGGATCCTGCGGCCCCGCCCGCGGGGTGCTGCCTCGATCGTCGCCGCGGCTCGCGCGCGGCGGCACTCCCGGCTTCCGGCCATGTTCCGGGCGAGGTCGAGACCCTTGCGGGCGACCAGCAGGCCGGTGAAGAGCGGCCCCCGCGCGAGGGCCGTAGCGCCCTGCCCTGCGAGCTTCAGGTAGCCACCGGCGCCCTCGGACTTCTTCGGGGGGCGCACGAGTTCGCTGCCGGCGCCGGACCCGATCTTGGTTCTGGACTCGCTCACACTCGTCATGTACCCACTTTTGCACAGCGGATCCCCGCGGCCGGGGTTCGCGAGACGGACCGCCCCGGTGTCGCAGACCCGGATGGCACGATGGAGGGGTGACTTCACCTCAAAAGACCGCAACCGCGACTCTGCACACCAACCGCGGCGACATCGTGATCTCGCTCTTCGGCAACCACGCTCCGAAGACGGTCGAGAACTTCGTCGGCCTCGCGAACGGCACCAAGGAGTACAAGACCCAGAACGCCAAGGGGGAGACCAGTGGCCCGTTCTACGACGGTGCGGTTTTCCACCGCGTCATCGACGGCTTCATGATCCAGGGCGGCGACCCGACCGGCACCGGTCGTGGCGGCCCGGGCTACCAGTTCGCCGACGAGTTCCACCCCGAGCTGCAGTTCGACCGCAGCTACCTGCTGGCCATGGCCAACGCCGGCCCGGGCACCAACGGTTCGCAGTTCTTCATCACCGTCGGGCCGACCCCCCACCTGAACCGACGCCACACCATCTTCGGTGAGGTCGCCGACGAGGCGTCGAAGAAGGTCGTCGACGCGATCGCCACGACGGCGACGGACCGCGCGGACCGCCCGGTCGAGCCCGTCGTCATCGAGAGCATCACCATCTCCTGAATCTCCGGAAGAGACCGATATGACGAACC
>NZ_PCZU01000086.1:83137-97509 GCF_002887785.1 Rhodococcus sp. ENV425 | reverse complement strand
CCCGCCCCAGCCGCGGTGCGTCCGGCATCCCGATCGCCCGACCCTGCTCTCGTGCAGCCGATGCGGGCGACCGGCCTGCCCCGACTGCCTGCGGCCCGCCGCAGTGGGTCAGCAGTGCGTCGACTGCGTCGCGGCCGCCCAGCGCGATGTCCCGCAGGCCCGCACCGTCGCGGGGGCGCCCATGCGGGCGCAGACGAACACCCCCCTCGTGACCTACATCCTGATCGCGCTGAACACCGCGATCTTCGCGATCACCGCCGCCCAGTCCGGCAGCGTGATGAACAACGAGCGCTCGTCGAGCCTGTTCTTCGAGTGGGCGCTGTGGCCGCCGATGATCGCGGTGCGCGACGAATACATCCGCGTGCTCGGCAGCGGGTTCCTGCACTTCGGTGTGCTGCACCTCGCGGTCAACATGTTCGCGCTGTACGTGATCGGGCGTGACACCGAACTCGTCCTCGGCCGGCTTCGGTACCTGGCCGTATACCTGGTGTCCATCCTCGGCGGATCCGCCGCGGTGATGCTGCTCCAGACCGACGCCGTGACCGCCGGTGCCTCCGGCGCCGTGTTCGGCCTGCTGGGCGCGCAGGCGGTGATCCTGATGCGGCTGCGGCGCAGCCCCGCGCCGGTGCTGATGATCGTCGTCCTCAACGTCGTCATCAGCATCACCATCCCGGGCATCTCCCTGTGGGGACACCTCGGCGGCCTGGCCGCGGGTGCGGCGGCGACGGCGGCGCTGTTGTTCGCGCCGCGGGCGCTGGGCGCGGGCGACGACCGTGCCCGCTTCGTCCGGACGGGCTGGCTCGCGCTGGCAGCCGTCACGGTGGTCACCGTGCTGGTCCTCGTGCTGGCGGTCCTGCGCCTGCGGGCTCAGCTCGGCGTCTGATCCGGCGCCAGCCCCCGCACCGCGAGCGCGTCGTACACCGTGCGGGGGTCGGTGCCCAGGTCCCAGCGCCCGAAGATCAGCAGCTGCTCGTCGCCGCGGGGATCGCGCACGTCGATCTCCAGCATCGGCACGCGACGGCCGAGCCGCGGATACGCGACGATCCGCACCCGCATCAGGGCCGCGCGGGGCAGCTCGCGTCGTCCCGACAGACGGGTGACGGCCAGCCCGGCGCCGTCCGGAAGCACCTCGAGCCGCGGACGCTGACGGACCGCGAGGGCCGCGACCGCGAACGCCACCACGGCCGCGAGCCCGACGAGCGTGCGACCGGCGGCATCGGCCGTCGTCGCCGCGGCGACGGCGAGCACAATGCCGCCCGCCGTGAGCGCGGCGATCGCGAGCGGGGGTGTGGACCAGCGGAGCGATTTAGCCGCCACGGGGAGCTTTCCCCAGTTCATCCACAGGTTTGTCCACAGGTGGGGATGAACTACATCCCTGTAACCTCACCGCCATCTCATGGTCATGATCAGGCCGACGATCATGAACCCGAAGCCGATGAGGAAGTTGTACGCACCGAGGTCGTTCATCCACGAGATCTGCTCGGCCGCGAGGTAGTACACCACCAGCCAGGCCAGGCCGACGAGCATGAAGCCGAGCATCAGCGCGACGTACCAGGTGCTCGACGGGCCCGCCTTCACCTTCACGGGGGTTCGGCTCACCGGGTTGATCGTGTAGTCGGTCTTCTTCCGGACCTTCGACTTGGGCATGACGTCCTCGTTCGTGCGGTACCGCGCGGGGCGGACAGGTAGGTTGGGCAGCTACCTGATGTGTACTGCCAGTGTGAGTACACGCTAACGCAGAATCCGGAACGGAGGGTCCACGTGTCGGACGGCCGGGCCCGCGCGCTCGGGTGGACTGCCGCCGCGCTGGCCGTGTGTCTGCTCGCCGGGTTGCTGCTCGGCACCACCCGCGGGGTCTCCGACGGCGCGGAACTGCGCGTGAGCGACTCCGCGCGGCTGTCCGATCTCGTGCGGGCGGCGCAGGCCAAGGCCGACGAGCTCGCCGCCACCCGCGACGACCTCGCGGGACGCGTCGCCGAGCTGCAGGCGCAGGCCGCGGCCACCGACGACGACGTCGCCGCGGTGCTCGCCGACACCGCCGCCCTCGAGGACCCCGCCGGGCTGACCGCACGGCGTGGCCCGGGCGTCACCGTCAGCCTCACCGATGCCCCGCGCGGCGCCGACGGCCGGTATCCGGCGGACGCGTCGCCCGACGATCTCGTGGTGCACCAGCAGGACGTGCAGAGCGTGCTCAACGCGATGTGGGCCGGCGGGGCGGAGGCGATCGCCATGCAGGATCAGCGGATCGTCGCGACGTCGGCGCCGCGCTGCATCGGCAACACCCTGCTGCTGCACGGCCGCACCTACTCCCCGCCGTACGTGATCACCGCGCTGGGCGACCCCGCCCGGCTCGAGGCGGCGCTGGCCGCCGAGCCGGGCATCCGCGTGTACAGGCAGTACGCGGGCCGCTACGGGTTGGGCTACACGCAGCAGGCGTCGGATGCCCTGTCGGTACCCGCCTACACGGGCGGAACGACGCTGCGCTGACGGGTCGGTACCCTTTCCGCATGCGCATCCTCGTCGTCGACAACTACGACAGCTTCGTCTTCAATCTCGTGCAGTACCTGGGGCAGCTCGGTACCCGGGCCGAGGTGTGGCGCAACGACGACGAGCGGCTCACCGGCCCCGGCGCCGCGGACCGGATCGCGGCCGAGTTCGACGGGATCCTCCTCAGCCCCGGTCCGGGCACCCCGCAGCGGGCCGGCGCCAGCATGGACCTCGTGCGTGCCTGCGCCGCCGCGAGCACACCGCTGCTCGGCGTCTGCCTGGGCCATCAGGCGATCGGTGCCGCCTTCGGCGCGACGGTCGACCGTGCCCCGGAGCTGCTGCACGGCAAGACCAGCTCGGTGTGGCACGACGGCACCGGTGTGCTGGCCGGCCTGCCGGATCCGTTCACCGCGACGCGCTACCACTCGCTCACGGTGCTGCCGCAGACGATGCCCGACGAGCTCGTGCCGACCGGATACACCGAGAGCGGCATCGTCATGGCCCTGCGGCATCGCGAGCTGCCGATCCACGGCGTCCAGTTCCACCCCGAGTCGGTCCTCACCCAGGGCGGTCACCGGATGCTGGCGAACTGGCTGGCCGTGTGCGGCGAGGCGCCGGACGAGCAGCTGGTGGCCCGGCTGGAGGCGGAGATGGCGAAGGCGCTCGCGGGCGGCGCCGCCTGAGCCGTCCGCTCCGCGGACCGATATCCGAGCGCAGCTCAGCGGATACCCAGCACGCCCACGCCCACGGTGATGGTCTCCGAGTTGGAGATCTCCGACCCCGGGGGCTGCTGCTGGGCGATGACCTTGCCCACGAGCTCCGGGTCGAGGGTGGCCTCACGGTTCTGCACGAGCTGCGCCGGCGAACCCGTCCAGCCGGCCGCCCGCAGCGCCGTCAGCGCCTCGGACACCGTCCTGTTCGTCAACGCCGGCATCTCGATGCGGTTCCCGTTGGACACCTGGATGGTGACCGTGTCGCCCTTCGTGGCGCTGGTTCCGCCCGCCGGGCTGCTCGACACGACCGTCCCGGCCGGCTGGCTGGAGTCGATCTCGTCGACCACGACGGTGAAGCCCGCGGCCTCGATGTTGTCGCGCGCCACCTCGGTGGCCTGACCCACGACGTTGGGCACGCGGATCTGCTCGGGGCCGCTGCCGAGCGTCACGCTCACCGCGCTGTCGCGGTCGGCGTCCGCTCCCGCGGCGGGACTCTGGTCGACGACGGTGTCGCGTTCGGCCGCCGACGACGGCGCCCGCGCCACATTCGGATCGAGCCGCAGCCCGGCCTCGGCCAGGGTCTGCAGCGCCTCCTGCTGGTTCATGCCCGCGAGCCGCGGGATCTGCACCTGCTCGGGCCCGCTCGAGACCTCGAGGGTGACGGTGCTGCCCTCCTCGGCCTGGACCCCGGCGACCGGCCGGGTGTTGACGACGTTGCCGCTGGCGACCACCGCGTCGGGCTTCATCTGCACCGACACCTCGAACCCGGCATCCTGCAGCCTGCTCTCCGCGATCTCCGCGGCGAGGTTGCGCACGTCGGGGACGGGGATCTGCGCGGCGCTCGAGCCGGGGCCCGAGGTCCACAGGAACACGCCGACGATGCCGACGATCACGACCGCGGCCAGGCCCAGCAGCGTGTTGCGCAGTGCCCGGGAACGTTGCGGCGCGGCCGCGGTCCCACCCGCGACGACTCCGGCGGCCCCGCGGTCCGCGCCGTTGCGCGGTGTCCCGGCGCCGTCGACGGCCCCGAGGATGGTGGTGCGGTCCTCGTCGGTCATCACCATCGGCGCGCTGGGCTTCTGGCCGCTGAGCACGCGGATCAGGTCGCTGCGCATCTCGGCGGCGCTCTGGTAGCGGTTGGCGGGGTTCTTCGCCATCGCCTTGAGGATCACCGAGTCCAGCTCCGGCGGGACGGCGGAGTTCACCGACGAGGGCAGCGGCGGATCCTCCCGGACATGCTGGTACGCGACGGCCACCGGGGAGTCGCCCTGGAACGGCGGCTTGCCGGTGAGGATCTCGAACAGCACACAGCCGACCGAGTACACGTCGGAGCGGGCGTCGACCTGCTCGCCGCGGGCCTGCTCCGGCGACAGGTACTGGGCGGTGCCGATCACCGCGGCCGTCTGCGTCATCGGGCTCGCGGCGTCGGAGATGGCCCGGGCGATGCCGAAGTCCATCACCTTGACCGCGCCGGAACGGGTGATCATGACGTTCGCGGGCTTGACGTCGCGGTGGACGATCATGTTGCGGTGGCTGAAGTCCAGGGCGGCGCACACGTCGGCCACGACCTCCATGGCCCGCTTCGGGGTCATCGGCCCCTGGGAGCGCACGATGTCGCGCAGCGTATCGCCCTCGACGTACTCCATGACGATGTACGGCAGCGGGCCGGCCTCGGTCTCCGCCTCGCCGGTGTCGTACACGGCGACGATCGCCGGATGGTTCAGCGCGGCCGCGTTCTGGGCTTCGCGGCGGAACCGGAGATAGAACGTGGGGTCGCGGGCGAGGTCGGCGCGCAGCACCTTGATCGCCACGTCGCGGTCGAGCCGCAGATCCCGGGCCAGGTGCACCTCCGACATGCCACCGAAGCCGAGGATCTCACCCAACTCGTAGCGGGAAGAGAGCTTGCGGGGTGTGGTCATGACTGTCCTCGGGTGACTGGCTCGATCGGGGTGAACGGGTTGTCTATGGCTCCGGGTTCGAGACCACCGTCGCCGCCATCCGGCAACGAGACCGTGGTGGTGGTCGTCTCGGCCGTCGTCGTGGTGGCGGCTGTGGTCGTCGTGGCCGTCGTCGTGGTCGGCGGCGCGGTGGTCGTCGGCGCCTCCGTCGTCGTCGGCGGCGGCGGGGTGGTCGTCGTCGGCTCGGGGGTCGTGGTGGGCGCCTGCGTCGTGGTGGGAGGAGCCGTGGTGGTCGGTTCCTCCGTCGTGGTGGTGGTCCGCGGCGGCCGCGTGGTCGTCGTCGCGCGGGTGGTGGTCGTCGGGGCCTGCGTGGTCGTCGTGGACCGCGCGGGGCCCGCGTCACCCGAATTGTCGCCGCCCAGCAGCACCAGCGCCAACACGACGAGCGCCAGGGCCACCGCCGCCCCGGCCGCCCAGGCGAGGACCTTCGGGCTGGGGGAGCGCTTGTCGCCGGACGGGGTGGGTCCGGTGGGCGGCTGGTCGCCGCCGTTCGCGTACGTCGGGGCGTAGTACGGCCGCGACGGCGGAGGCGGGGTCGGACCGAGCGCGCGGGTCGCGGCGGTGGGCGCGGTGGTGCCCGGCACCCCGGGCGGCAGGATCCGCGTGGCACCGGTGACCGGCGGCACGTTGCCCGGCGGTGGCACCGGCCGCCCGGCGCGCACCGCGGAGACGGCGTCGGCGAACTCGCCGCCGCTGGTGTACCGGTACGCCGGATCCTTCGTCATGGCGATCTCGATGAGTTCACGCACCCCCGCCGGCAGGTCGGTGGGCAGCGGCGCGGGCGTCTCCTGCACGTGCTTCATCGCGACGGTGACGACGCTGTCGCCGAGGAACGGTCGCCGGCCGGCGAGGGCCTCGTACCCGACGACGCCGAGCGAGTACACGTCGCTCGCCGACGTCGCCTCCTGGCCGAGAGCCTGCTCGGGCGCGATGTACTGAGCGGTGCCCATGACCATGCCGGTGCGCGTCACCGGCGACGCGTCGACGGCCTTGGCGATGCCGAAGTCGGTGATCTTCACCTGGCCGGTGGGGGTGATGAGGATGTTGCCGGGTTTGACGTCGCGGTGCACGACCCCGGCGTCGTGGGCAGCCTGCAGCGCCCGCCCGGTCTGCTCGAGCATGTCCAGGGTGTGCGGCAGCGACAGCCGGCCCACCCGGGCGAGGACGGCGTTGAGGGGCTCGCCGTGCACGAGTTCCATCACGAGGTACGCGATGGACTGGCCCTCGGCGTCGGTGGTCTCGCCGTAGTCGAACACGCCGGCGATGCCGGGGTGGTTGAGCTGCGCGGTGGTGCGCGCCTCGAACCGGAAACGGGTCAGGAAGTCCGCGTCGCCGGAGAGCTCGGCCTTGAGGACCTTCACCGCCCCCCGGCGGTCGAGACGGGTGTCGAGCCCCTCCCACACCTGTCCCATGCCGCCGGTGGCGATGAGCCGTTGCAGCCGGTAACGGTCGGCGATCATGGCGCCGCTGTGCAAAGCCATAATCAGCCTCTCTGCATTCCCGCCGCGATCACGGCACGTCCGATCGGCGCGGCAACCGAGCCTCCCGTGGCGGCGAGTGCGCGGTCGCCGCCGTCCTCCACGATGACCGCCACGGCAACTGTCGGCTGCTGGGCGGGCGCAAAGGCGATATACCACGTGTGCGGGGGAGTGTTACGGGGGTCGTCGCCGTGCTCGGCGGTACCGGTCTTCGACGCGATCTGGACCCCCGGGATCTTCCCCTCGCCGCCGGAGAAGTTCTCGGATCCGATCATCAGGTCGGTCAGGGTGGCCGCGACCTGCGGCGACATCGCCTGTCCTGCCGACAGCGGCGTGGTCTCCGCCAGCACCGACAGGTCCGGCGACTGCAACTGCGACACCAGATGCGGCTGCATCCGGACGCCGCCGTTGGCGACTGTGGCGGCAATCACGGCGTTCTGCAGCGGGGTGAGTGCGACGTCACGCTGACCGATGCTCGACTGGCCGAGCGCGGCGCCGTCGGGGATCGGCCCGATCGTGCTCGCCGCGACGGGGACGGGGATGTCCACGGACTCGCCGACGCCCAGCGCCTCGGCCTGCTCGGCGAGGGCGTCCTTGCCGGTCTTCAGGCCCATCTCGACGAAGGCGGTGTTGCAGGAGCGGGCGAAGGCCTCGCGCAGGGTGGCGGTGGGGCCGCCGCCGCACGTCGCGCCGCCGTAGTTCTCCAGCGTGGTCGCGGTGTCGGGGAGGGTGATGTTCGGCGCGGCGGTGAACTGGTCGTCGGGAGTGGTGCCCGCGGCGAGGGCCGCGGCGGTCACCACGACCTTGAACGTCGAGCCGGGCGGGTAGGTCTGCGAGATGGCGCGGTTGAGCATGGGCTTGTCGGGGTCGGCGTTGAGTTCCTCCCACGCCTGCGAGGTGGCGGCACCGTCGTGACCCGAGAGCCGGTTGGGGTCGTAGCTCGGGGTGCTCACCATTGCCAGGATGCGGCCGGTGCTCGGCTCGATGGCCACGACCGAGCCGGTGTAGCCCTTGGACGTGAGCTCGTCGTAGGCCACCTGCTGCATGACCGGGTCGACGGTGGTGACCACGTTCCCGCCGCGCGGGTCCCGCCCGGAGACCAGATCGAAGAAGCGCCGGCCGAACAGCCGGTTGTCGGAGCCGTTGAGGACCTCGTCCTCGGTGCGCTCGAGCCCGGTGCTGCCGTATTGCATCGAGTAGAACCCGGTCACGGGTGCATACGCGAGCGGGCTCATCGGCTGCTCGGGCGCGGCCGGGTACGTGCGCAGGTACTTGTAGCGGCTGTCGGTGGGGACCGACACCGCCAGGACCTGTCCGCTCGCGGAGATCTGGCCGCGCTGGCGTGAGTACTCGTCGATGAGCACCCGGGAGTTGCGCGGGTCGGTGCGCAGGTCGTCGGCCTTGATGACCTGCACGTAGGTGGCGTTTGCGAGCAGCGCGACGACCATGAACATCACCGCCATCGCGACCTTGCGGAGCGGTGCGTTCATCCGCGCCCCAGCATTTCCGTCGGCGCGTCCGCGATCGGTGGCGGTGCCTTCTTGCGTGGGGCGGCGGGTTCGCGGGCCGCGTTGGAGATCTTCACCAGCAGTGCCAGCAGGAGGTAGTTCGCCAGCAGCGACGAGCCGCCGTAGGACATGAACGGCGTGGTGAGCCCGGTGAGGGGGATCAGCTTGGTGACGCCGCCGACGACGACGAACAACTGGATCGCGATGGTGAACGACAGGCCGGCGGCCAGCAGCTTGCCGAAGCTGTCGCGGACGGCGATCGCGGTGCGCATTCCCCGCATGATCAGGATCAGGAACAGGAGGAGGATGGCGCTGAGGCCGATGAGCCCGAGTTCCTCACCGATCGCGGCGACGATGAAGTCGGTCTTGGCGAACGGCACCTGCGCGGGACGTCCGCTGCCGAGCCCGGTGCCGGCGACGCCGCCGGTGGCGAGACCGAACAGCGACTGCGAGATCTGGTAGCCGGTGTTGTTGTAGTCGGCCAGCGGGTCGAGCCACGTCTCCACCCGCACCCGCACGTGCCCGAACATCTGGTAGGCGAAGTAGAAGCCGACGACGAGCAGGGCACCGCCGATGAGCAGCCAGCCCACCCGCTCGGTCGCGATGTACAGCATCACCAGCACCGTGCTGAACAGCAGCAGCGACGTGCCGAGGTCCTTCTCGAACACCATGACGCCGATCGAGAGGATCCACGCGGCCAGGATCGGGCCCAGGTCGCGGGCGCGGGGGAAGTCCATGCCGAGCACGTGTTTGCCGGCGGTGGTGAACAGGTCGCGCTTGGCCACCAGCACGGAGGCGAAGAAGATGATGAGCAGGATCTTGGCGAACTCGCCGGGCTGGATGCTGAACCCGGGCAGCCGGATCCAGATCTTGGCGCCGTTGACCTCGGAGAAGCGGGACGGCAGCAGGGCCGGGACGGCGAGGGCGACGAGGCCGATCAGGCCCAGCGTGTAGCTGAACCGGGCGAGGAGCCGGTAGTCGTGCAGCAGCGCGAGCACCGCGACGAAGCCGGCGATGGCGAGCGCCGTCCACAGCACCTGCTGGTTGGCGTCGGGGGAGGGGATCGGCTGCCCGAGGTAGAGCGCGTTCTCCTCGTCGGCGAGGTCGAGCCGGTGGATCAGGACCAGTCCGAGGCCGTTGAGCAGCGCGACGATCGGCAGCAGCAGCGGGTCGGCGTACGGCGCGAACCGGCGCACCGCCAGGTGCGCGGCGAGGAACAGCACCGCATACGTCAGCCCGTACTTGGCCAGATCCAGGGTCACGGTCTGTTCCTGGCTCGCCTCGACCAGCATCAGCGACACCGTGGTGATCGCGATGGCGGCGACGATGAGCAGCAGCTCCGTGCCGCGCCGGGTGGACACGGCGGGAGCCGGGGCGAAACCTCCGGGAGGACTGGGGAAGGAAGCTCCGGGTGCGTGGGACACCGACATCAGGCGCCCACCCGGCAGTTCTGGCCCGGCACCTGCGGAACCGCCGGCGTCGGCTCGGGTGTCGGGGTCGGTGCGGGGGCCGGTGCCGCGGCGGGTGCGGGCTCCGACGCGGGAGCTGCCGGCGGGGTCGTCGGGGCCGGTGCGGGCGCCGGTTCCGGAGCCGGAGCCGGAGCCGGTGCGGGCGCCGGCTGTTCCTCGACGCACACCGGGAGCAGGTCGTTCTCGGCGAGACGGTTCATCTGGGTGCGCGCGTCGTCGAGGGATCCGGAGGGCAGGCCCGCCCGCACCTGCTCGCGGGCGGTCGGCTGCAGGTCGTCGACCAGCATGACGCGGCAGTCGGCCTCCTGTGGGGAGGTCAGGGTCAAGGTTCCGTCGTCGGCGAGGCAGCCGACGAGGGACTGTTCCTGCAGCGAGTAGCCGAGGATGTTGCCGGGTACGCCGCGCAGCACCGTGACGCGGCCGTCGTCGTCGCCGACGTAGTAGTAGCTGCGGATCATCGTGCGGCCCACGGCTGCCCCGGCGACGAGCAGTCCGAGCACCACGACCGCGACGAGCGGCCACCACATCCGGCTGCGCTTGCGCTTGGGCTCGGGCTCGTTCTGCACGACGACGCGCTTGGGCGTGGCCCGCGGCGGACGCATCGCGGCGGCGCGGCCCGCGGCGGTGTTGGGCGGCGGGGTGTCCTCGTCGTCCCCGGACGCGGCGCCGGCGACGATCGGGTGGCTCTGGCCGTAGTCGAGGTCGATGACGTCGGCGACGACGACGGTGACGTTGTCGGGGCCGCCGCTGCGCAGCGCGAGTTCGATGAGCCGGTCGGCGCACTCGTCCTGCGTGCCCTCGCTCAGGGTGTTGGCGATGGTCTCGTCGCTGACGACGTCGGACAGGCCGTCGGAGCAGATGAGGTAGCGGTCGCCGGCGCGCGCCTCGCGCACGGTGAGGGTCGGTTCGACCTCGCTGCCGGTGAGGGCGCGCATGATCAGCGATCGCTGCGGGTGGCTGTGCGCCTGCTCGGGCGTGATGCGGCCCTCGTCGACGAGGGACTGCACGAAGGTGTCGTCGCGGGTGATCTGGGTGAGCTGGCCGTCGCGCAGCAGGTAGGCGCGCGAATCGCCGATGTGGGCGAGGCCGAGCTTGCTGCCGGCGAAGAGGATGGCGGTGAGCGTGGTGCCCATGCCGTCGAGTTCGGGTTCCTCCTCGACCTGATCGGCGATGGCGGCGTTGCCCTCGCGCACGGCGGCGGCGAGCTTGCCGAGCAGGTCCCCGCCGGGTTCGTCGTCGTCGAGGTGGGCGAGCGCCGCGATCATCAGCTGCGAGGCGACCTCGCCGGCGGCGTGGCCCCCCATTCCGTCGGCGAGGGCGAGCAGGCGGGCCCCCGCGTACACGGAATCTTCGTTGTTGGAACGAACCAAGCCGCGGTCGCTGCGGGCGGCGTAACGCAGTACGAGGGTCACGGGCGGAGCTCGATCACGGTCTTCCCGACCCGGACAGGTGTGCCCAGGGGTACGCGGACGGCGGTGGTGACCTTGGCACGGTCCAGGTACGTGCCGTTGGTCGAGCCCAGGTCCTCGACGTACCAGTCCGACCCGCGCGGCGACAGGCGGGCGTGCCGGGTGGAGGCGTAGTCGTCGGTGAGGACGAGGGTCGAGTCGTCGGCCCGGCCGATCAGGACGGGTTGGGTGCCGAGCGTGATGCGGGTGCCCGCAAGCGCGCCCTGGGTCACCACCAGGAACTTCGCGGACTTGCCGCGGCCCAGCGAGGGCAGCACCGACTGGTTGCGCGGCGAGTAACGCGGGACCGGACGTGCGGCACCGGCGTAGATGTCCGACCGCAGCGTGCGCAGGATCGCCCAGATGAACAACCACAGCAGGAGCAGGAACCCCGCCCGGGTCAGCTGCAGAATCAGCCCCTGCACGGCTCGCCCTCCTTCTGCGTATCGGCCCGGTGCGGTGTCGTCCGGTGCGCTGCGGTCACCCACAATACGGACCCCGGGCGACGAGACGCATCGTCCGGCGCGTTGCCGACGCGTCGGATGGGTCTCGTGCCGGTTCCGATCGGGTCTCGGTCCCCGGCGTTCAGAGAATGCGCACCAGGATCTCCGAGTGTCCCGCCCGGATCACGTCGCCGTCGGCGAGCTGCCAGTCCTGCACGGGCGCGCCGTTGACGGTGGTGCCGTTGGTGGAACCGAGATCCGAGAGCATGGCCACCTGCCCGTCCCAGCGAATGTCGATGTGGCGCCGGGAGACACCGGTGTCCGGCAGCCGGAACTGGGCGTCCTGCCCGCGTCCGACGATGTTGCTGCCCTCCCGGAGCTGGTAGTAGCGCCCGCTGCCGTCCTCGAGCTGGAGCGTCGCGGTCAGCACCCGGCCGGCCTGCGGGGGCTGGTACGCGCCGGCGCCGTAGCCCTGATCCGCATAGCCCTGATCCGCGTACCCTTGGTCGGGGTAGCCCTGCTGGCCGTAACCCTGCTCCGCGTAGCCCTGGTCGGGGTAGCCCTGTCCGGCGTAGCCCTGCTGGCCGTAAGCCTGGTCGGCGTAGCCCTGGTCGTAGCCGCCGGGCTGGGCGTACCCGCCCTGGTAGCGGTCGTCGCCGTAGGCCTGCTGCGACGGGTACTGCGGGGAGTAGTCGCGCCCGTAGTCCTGGCTGTACGCCTGTCCGGAGTGGCCGCCGTAGCCCCGCTCCTCGCCGTAGCCCCGGTCCTCGTGGCCGCCGGCCCGGCCGTAGTCCTGCTGGTCGTAGCCGCCGGCGTCGTAACCGCCCTGCTGCTCGCCGCCGTAGGGCGCCTGCGCGGCGGGATACGCCCCGCCGTTCCGCTGGCCCTGCTGGTAGCGCTGATCCTGGCCTACGTGCGCGTGACCGTTCCGCGCGTACTGCGGTTCGGCGCTCTCGGCGGGGTCACGGCTTGGGTCGTAGCCTGGATTCTGCGTCATCGAGCCAACTCCTGGGTCGGGGGTCACGGTTGAACGGTTGTGCGGTGTCCGCGAGGCCGGGGCGCGCACCGGTGAGCGCCCGACGTCGGGGTCGACCGACCCGTGCGTGCGGAACTGCCCGGTGTGCAGTGCCGCCGACGACTCGAATGCGACCTGGATCTGACCGTAGGTCTGCCACCCCTGCTCGCGGATGAAGTCCTCAAGGTGACGCGCGAACGCCTTCACCGTCAAGTCCCGATCCGCGGCGAGGGCTTCGTGATCGGATTCGCTGATCGTGATCACGTACCGGTTGGGAGCCAGCATGTGGCCCCGGTCGAGCTGCTGGACGCCGTCGGTGGCCTCGCGCTGGAGCGCGGCCTCCACTTCCTGCGGAACTACACCGCCACCGAAGACGCGCGCGAACACGTCGCTGACGGCAGCCTGCAGCTTGCGCTCGAATCGCTGCGCGATACCCACGGCGACCCCCTTTCCGGTCTGCGTGTCGCAATGCAGAGCTCGCTTCTGCATGGTATCGACTTTTCGTCCGATCCGGCCCGGTGGAGGGGGCGGCGCTGCCCCGGCGGGCCGGTGCAGCGCCGGCAAAGGGCCTCTGTGCAGGCGAATCGTTGTTCGGCGGGAGGGTGTGTTACTGTTCTCCAGTCGCTCGGGCGAGTGGCGGAATGGCAGACGCGCTGGCTTCAGGTGCCAGTGTCCTTCGGGACGTGGGGGTTCAAGTCCCCCTTCGCCCACCATGAGCAGTTCCACGAACTGCGACGGACGAGGTCACGAACTCGAAAGAGGTCGTGGCCTCGTTTCGTTGATCGATCGGACGGGCGGTCCGATTCGGGTTCGGTCTTCGGCCGTGTTGTCATAGAGCGGTGATGACCCTGACACAGCCCTGGTGGCCGTACTTCTAGCGGCCTTGTCGACTGTGTTGTCCGGCCGCCTTCTCCGCGGTCGGTGACGCTCACTTTCCTGTACGACGGTGATACCGGTCGGCGGGTGAGGTGGCCTCGATCCGAGAGGAACCACCCCGTGACCCACGACCTCGATACCGCACCCACGACAGGTATCGGCGAGATGCTGATCAGCTCCCGTTCACTGGACGAGTACCGGTCGATGTTCAATCTCACCGACGTGGACCTGTCCCGCACAATCCTGGACTGTCCGGGTGGCGCCGCGGGGTTCACCAGCGCAGTGAACCGACTCGGCGGTGACGTGACCGCATGCGATATGGCCTATTTCGACCGCGAGACCGAACAACTCGCCGTCGTTGCGGTAGCTGAAACCGATCGTGGGAACCGGTACATCCGAGCCCACGCCGAACATTACGACTGGACGTTCTTCGCCGATCCCGACGAGCATGCACGCGTGCGTCGGCAGGCAGTCGAGGAATTCGCCGCAGATATCCGCCGGCATCCGCGCCGCTACGTTGCCGGGCGGTTGCCGTCCTTGCCGTTCCCCGATGCCGCTTTCGATCTCGTGCTCAGCTCGCACCTGCTGTTCAGCTATTCCGACCGCCTCGATCACACCTTCCACCTCGACGCGATCCGGGAACTGATGCGTGTCGCCCGCGGTGAACTGCGGGTCTTTCCGCTCGTGGTCTCGGGTTCCTCGGTTCGCTATCCCCGCGTGGACGAGCTGCTCACCGACCTTCGGAACCACGACATCGCCGGTGAAGTCGTCGAGGTCGACTACCGGTTCCAAAGGGGCGCTCACCACATGCTGGTGTGCCGCCACATCACCTCGCATGCTCCGGAAGCTGCAGGTTCGGCCTGATACGGACTCGCGTCTCGGGTCAGGAAGTCCGCAAGGGTGGCCCTCGCCGGGCAGGACGGGTAATGCTCCGGAGAACTCAGGGAAAAGCTCTGGAACGCCTCTGCAGAAAGTGC
>NZ_PCZU01000086.1:53950-83091 GCF_002887785.1 Rhodococcus sp. ENV425 | reverse complement strand
CCCGAGTCGTTGTCCGGTCGCTCGGCGCGCCCGCTCAGGAGCCGGAGCCGGCGAAGCGCGTCCGCAGGTTCGCGATCATGCAGTGCAGTTCCCGCTGGGTCTCGCGCAGCCGCCGGGCCTCCGCCTCGTATCGCTGTGCGGCGGCGACGGAGCCGCTGCCGCGTTCGATCCGCGCGCAGGTCTCGGCGGTCGTGAGTGCCGCGGCGACGCTGTCGTTCTCGCGGTGGAGGATGCCGAGGAACACCTGGCCCTGATGGGCGTCGGCGACGGTGTGCTCGTCGCCGGCCGCCGCGAGGTCGACGAGGTTCGTCGCGCCCCCTCGCGCGGGCCGGGCGGTCGTGCGGGTTGCCGTGCGGGTCGTGCTCATGGCGAGCAGTCTGGCACGTACCCGCGTCCTGCATGCAGGATGCACGGACTGTTTTGCCCGACTCGGGACGTTTGCCCAGATGGTTGAGTGTTCAATCAGTTGCCCTGTGACGGACATCTCCGCGCATCCGCGTCCGGGGACGGTTCCCGGGGCTGAACAGGGTCAAACCTGATGTGACTCACTTCACGGAACTTTTGTTTCCGTACCCTAACCACCCCCTGTTACCCTTTCGATACCGCTGACCGCAGCTGATTTAATCGCTGCGGTCAGTTGTTATTTATGGGGTTTTTACGTTCGCGTGCTAGGTGATCCGGCCGCTCTCAGATTCCTGTGGTGCCCCGCGGATACGCCGCCGTGACGTCCGTCAGCACGTTCACCAGATACGGCACCCCGGACGCGAAGGCCCGGTCCAGCGCCGGACCGAGCTCCCGCGGATCCGTCACCAGCTCACCGCCCGCCCCGAGAGCGGTCGCGACCAGGTCGTACCGCGTGCCCGGCGCCAGGTCGGCTGCCACGTCGTACCCGTACAGCAGCTGCATCGGTCCCTTCTCGAGTCCCCACGCCGAGTTGTTGCCCACCACGATCACCACGGGCAGCTCGTGCCGCACGAGGGTGTCGATATCCATCAGCGACAGACCGGCAGCACCGTCGCCGAGCAGCAGCACCACCTGACTCGACGGCCGCGCCACCCGCGCCGCGACGGCCGCGCCGAGCCCGGCGCCGAGACAGCCGTACGGCCCCGGATCGAGCCACTGCCCGGGCCGCTTCGGCTCGACGAACTTGCCGGCGAACGACACGAAGTCGCCGCCGTCGCCGATGACCACGGCGTCTTCGGCCACCCGCGGCAGCAGTTCGCCGTAGATCCGGGCCGGGTGGATCGGATCGGCCTCGGCGGCCAGCAGGGCGGCGTCGCGCGCCGCGGCGGCAGTTACTTCGTCGCGCAGTCCGGTCACCCAGACGTCCGTGTCCGGGCGCGACGACAGCGCCGACAGGATGCCGTCGAGGCACGCCGTGAGGTCGCCGGACACCGAGCCGGCGAGTTCGGCGTGTGCCGACACCTGACCGGGGGAGTCGGCCACGTGCACCACCCGGGCCGTGGGCGCGCCGTCGCGCCCACCGAACCGGCCGTAGCCGAGGCGGAAGTCCAGTGGGGTGCCCACGACGATCGCCAGGTCGCAGGTCCCCACCGCGGTGCCGCGGGCCTTGGTGACGAGGAGGGGATGGCCACCCGGGACCACCCCGCGGCCCATGCCGTTGGTGATCACCGGGATGCCGGCCTCGTCGACGAACCGCAGTGCCGCCTCCTCGGCGTGATCGGCCCACACGTCGGTACCCAGCACCAGCAGCGGCCGCCGTGCCCCGGTGAGCAGGGCGGCGATCTCCGCCAGCGACTCGGAGTCGGGCTCGAGCCGGACCGCGGCCGGCGGCGACGGACGCGGCAGGGTGGCACGGCCGAACAGTTCGTCCATCGGCACGTCCACGAACGCCGGCCCCCGGTGCGACGTGCGGGCCGCCGTGAACGCCTCGTCGACCAGCGGGCCGACGCGATCCACGGTCGCCGCCGTCTCGGACAGCTTCGTGACGGTGGACAGCAGCGGCGGCTGGTCGAGTTCCTGCAGGCTGCCCGTGCCCCAGCGGGCGTTGGGTGCGCGGCCGCCGAGCACCACCAGCGGCGACCCCGCGAAGTACGCCTGGGTGACGGCACTGACGCCGTTCGTCACGCCCGGCCCGGCGGTGAGCACGGCCAGCCCGGGATGCCGCAGGAGCTTGCCGGTGGCCTCGGCGGCGAACACCGCGGTCTGCTCGTGGCGCACGTCGATCAGCCGCATGCGTGCTTCACCCTTGACCGCGGCGTCGTACAGCGGGAACACGTGCGCGCCGGAGAGGGTGAACATCGTCTCGACGCCGTGGGAGCGGGCCACCGCCGCGGCGTGATCGCCGCCGTGCCCCTCGAGGTCCGGGCTCATGGCGCGAAGGGTACGGCCGAGGGCACTGCCGTGGGGCGGGTTCGGGGGAACACGAGCGTGGTCGCCGGGCCGGGGGTCCGGGGCGGAGGCCGGCTTCCGATCGAAAGTTGTTGTAGTACAGCTGGAAAGACACACCGGTGGATGCGTCACGCCCCTCGCCGGGTCGCGAGGCCGACCACGGCGTCGCGCAGGCCCGTCCAGTGCTCGGCGGTGGTCACCCGGCTCGCCGCGTACGACGCCCGCACGAGAAGCCGGGTGGCGCGTCGCCGGGCCCGGTCGTACCGGCCGAGCGCGTCGCGCACGTCGAACCGGGCGAGCAGATCCGCGAGGGTGGCCGCGTCGACGATCGCCTCGCAGGCACCGCGGCCGAGGTTGGGGGTCATGGCATGGGCGGCGTCGCCGAGCAGTGCGACGTTGCCGCGCACGTACGACGGCAGCGGCGGGGACTGGTAGATCTCGTGGTGGAGCACCGTCGCCGGATCCAGGCGGTTCAGCACGTCGCGCACGGCCGGATGCCAGTCGCCGAACCGGGCGACGAGGTCGTCGACGCCGCCGGTGGTGCCGGCCGGCGCGCGGACGGCGGCGAACCAGTTGATCAGGCCGCCCTCGCGGGGCGTGATGCCGAACAGCGCACCCGCCCCCCACGTCTCGGTCGCGGTGTCCACGGTGCCGTCCACCCAGCCGCGCCACGCCGCGATGCCGGCGTGGACGGGCCGGTGGTCCGGGCCGAAGAGGGCGTCACGGGTCGGACTGCCCAGGCCGTCCGCGCCGATCACGATGTCGTAGCCGGCGAGCTCGGTCAGCGGCGGAGCGGGCCGGCCGAGCCGTACCGCCTCGTCGGGCAGGCCCGCGGCGAGCAGGCCCAGCAGGGCCGGCCGGGAGAGCAGTACGGCGGGACGCCGGGTGCGAAACCGTGCGAGCTCGCGGCCGTCGGGCCGCATGATCGCGCCGCGGTCCAGTGCGACGCCGAGCCGCTCGACGCCGCCGCCGAGCCCTGCCGAGGCGAGTGCGTCGAGCGCGGCCGGCCACATTCCCAGGGCCGTCCCGGTGGGCGGCAGCGCGGGGGAGCGCTCGAACACGTCGACGTGCCAGCCCCGCCGGATCAGTGCATTCGCTGCGGTGAGCCCGCCGATGCCCCCGCCGAGGATCGCGGCCTTGCCGCCGTTGTTCCTGGTCATGAAGTCAAGGTACTACGGATGTAGTGTCATGTCACTACTGTTGTAGTGTCGAGATGTGACCGACAAGCGCGCAGCGGTGCTCGACGCCGCGATCGACCTGCTCGGCCGGGAAGGGTTGCGCGGGCTCACTCATCGCGGGGTGGACGCGGCCGCCGGCGTGCCGGCCGGTTCCACGTCGAACTACTTCCGCACCCGCCGGGCCCTGCTCGAGGGCGTCCTCGACCGCCTCGTCGAGCGCGACCGGGCCGACGTCGCCGTCCTCGGCGGCGGAAACCTCCCGCGCACCGAGGAGGAGCTCGTCGACATGCTCGCCGGGTACGTGATGTTCGCGACAGGCCCCGATGCCGTACGTACCCGCGCCCGGTTCGCGCTTTTCGTCGAGGCCACCGCCTCGCCGTCGCTGCGACGGTCCGTGCAGCGACGCCGCGACGAACTGCGGGGCATGGGTCTGGCGGTGCTCGCCGCCCTCGGATCCTCGGATCCCGTCGCCGGGGCGCGCGTGCTCACCGACCACCTCGACGGGATGATCCTGCACCGTCTGACCTCGGACGATGTGGATCTCGACCCGCGCGACGACCTCCGCCGGATGGTGCGCGCGCTGCGGTGACGAGGCGCGCCGCCCGGTCGTGCGTCAACCGCGTGTTAACGGGCGGTCACCGGCTCGTTAGGGATGGATAGGATAGCCTTGGTTGCGTCGTCCCCCGGCGGCTGACATATCGTTGTACGCAACACGGTGGACACACGACGTCCAAGCCGACCGGGAGGTCCGGCCCGAGCTGCCGAAAATTGGCACCCGCATCGTCGCGGAAGGGCGGATACTGAACGGTGATCGGTGCCGATCCACCACGTGTCGGTACTTGCTCACGCAAGTAGATGGCCATCAGCGCTGCTGGTCGTCGCTGCAATCTAACGCAACGAAGGCTAGGTATGAAGCATCTTCCCGGGCCGCAAGGGCTCTACCACCCGGCGAACGAGCACGACGCCTGTGGTGTCGCATTCGTCGTCGACATGCATGGTCGCCGCAGCCGGGACATCGTGGAGAAGGCGATCACCGCTCTGGTGAACCTCGAGCACCGCGGCGCGGCGGGCTCCGAGTCGAACACCGGCGACGGTGCCGGCATTCTCATCCAGGTCCCGGACCGCTACCTCCGTGAGGTCGTCGACTTCGACCTGCCGCCGATCGGCTTCTACGCCACCGGCATCGCCTTCCTGCCGCAGGACGAGAAGGCCGCCGACGAGGCCGTCGCCGCGGTCGACGCGATCGTCGCCGAGGAGGGCCTGCAGGTCCTCGGCTGGCGCGAGGTTCCCGTCGACCCCTCCGACCTGGGAACGCTGGCCCGGCAGGCGATGCCGAGCTTCCGCCAGATCTTCATCACCTCGCCCGACCGGACCCTCGGTGGCCTGGAGCTCGAGCGGCGGGCCTACGTGGTCCGCAAGCGCACCGAGCACGAGCTCGGCCGCGAGGGCGCCGGCCAGGACGGCCCCGGCAGCGAGACGGTGTACTTCCCGAGCCTGTCGGCGTCGACCTTCGTCTACAAGGGCATGCTCACCACGCCGCAGCTCGAGGGCTTCTACCGCGATCTGCAGGACGAGCGCGTCGAATCGGCGCTGGGCCTGGTGCACTCGCGCTTCTCCACCAACACCTTCCCGTCGTGGCCGCTGGCGCACCCGTTCCGCCGTGTCGCCCACAACGGCGAGATCAACACCGTCACCGGCAACGCCAACTGGATGCGTGCCCGCGAGGCGCTCATCGACTCCGACGTGTTCGGCGGCCGCGAGAAGCTCGAGAAGATCTTCCCGGTCTGCACCGAGGGCGCGTCCGACACGGCCCGCTTCGACGAGGTGCTCGAACTCCTGCACCTCGGCGGCCGCAGCCTGCCGCACGCCGTGCTCATGATGATCCCCGAGGCGTGGGAGCGGCACGAGTCCATGGACCCGGCCCGTCGCGCGTTCTACGAGTACCACGCGGCGCTCATGGAGCCGTGGGACGGCCCGGCGTCGGTGTGCTTCACCGACGGCACCGTCGTCGGCGCGGTCCTCGACCGCAACGGCCTGCGCCCGTCGCGCGTGTGGGTCACCGACGACGGCCTCGTGATCATGGCCTCCGAGGTGGGCGTGCTCGACATCGAACCGCAGAAGGTCGTGCGCAAGCTGCGCATGCAGCCCGGTCGCATGTTCCTCGTCGACACCTCGCAGGGCCGCATCATCGACGACGAGGAGATCAAGAGCGCCCTCGCCGCCGAGCACCCCTACCAGGAGTGGATCGACCAGGGCATCGCCCGGCTCGAGGATCTGCCCGAGAGCAAGTACACCTACATGTCGCACGAGCGGGTCGTGTTGCGGCAGCAGGTGTTCGGGTACACCAGCGAGGAGGTCAACCTCCTGGTCAAGCCGATGGCCGCGACCGGCGGCGAGGCGCTCGGCTCGATGGGCACCGACACCCCCATCGCCGTGCTCTCCGCGCGTCCGCGAATGCTGTTCGACTACTTCTCGCAGCTGTTCGCGCAGGTCACCAACCCGCCGCTCGACGCCATCCGGGAGGAGGTCGTCACGAGCCTGGGCGGCATGCTCGGGCCCGAGGGCGACCTGCTGAACCCGACCGCCGACTCGTGCCGGCAGATCCTCGTCTCCGCGCCGGTCATCGACAACGACGACCTGCAGAAGCTGATCCACGTCAACGACGACGGCAAGTTCCCCGGCTTCAACAGCGTCATCATCCGCGGCCTGTACCCCGTCGCCGAGGGCGGCGAGGGTCTGCGCCGCGCGCTCGAGAACATCCGCGGCGAGGTCTCCGAGGCCATCGAGAAGGGCGCGCGCCTGATCCTGCTGTCGGACCGCGAGTCCGACGAGAACCTCGCGCCGATCCCGTCGCTGCTGCTCACCTCCGCGGTGCACCACCACCTCGTCCGCGAGAAGACCCGCACCAAGGTGGGCCTGCTCGTCGAGGCCGGCGACGCCCGCGAGGTGCACCACATCGCCGCGCTGTGCGGTTTCGGTGCGGCCGTGGTCAATCCGTACATGGCCTTCGAGACCATCGACGAGCTGCTGCAGAACGGCGACCTGCCGGACGGCATCACCCTCGACAAGGCCCTCGCGAACTACATCAAGGCCGCCTCGAAGGGCGTGCTCAAGGTGATGTCCAAGATGGGCATCTCCACGCTCGCCTCCTACACCGGTGCGCAGCTGTTCCAGGTGATCGGCCTCTCGCAGGAGGTCGTCGACGAGTACTTCACCGGGATGCAGTCGCAGCTCGGCGGAATCGGCCTCGACGAGATCGCCCAGGACGTCGCCGCCCGGCACTCCCTCGCCTTCATGGACCGTCCGTCGGAGCACGCCCACCGCGAGCTCGAGGTCGGCGGCGAGTACCAGTGGCGCCGCGAGGGTGAGTTCCACCTGTTCAACCCGGACACGGTGTTCAAGCTCCAGCACGCCACCCGCACCGGGCAGTACTCGATCTTCAAGGAGTACACCAGGCTGGTCGACGACCAGTCGGAGCGGCTCGCGTCGCTGCGTGGCCTGTTCGAGTTCCGCAAGGGTGCCCGCCCGGCGGTGCCGCTCGAGGAGGTCGAGCCGGCGAGCGAGATCGTCAAGCGGTTCTCCACGGGCGCGATGAGCTACGGCTCGATCTCCGCGGAGGCGCACGAGACCCTCGCGATCGCGATGAACCGCCTCGGCGCCCGCTCGAACTCCGGTGAGGGCGGCGAGCATCCGGACCGCTTCACCCCGGACGCGAACGGCGACTGGCGTCGCTCGGCGATCAAGCAGGTCGCCTCCGGCCGGTTCGGTGTCACCGCGCACTACCTGACGAACTGCACCGACATCCAGATCAAGATGGCGCAGGGCGCCAAGCCGGGTGAGGGTGGTCAGCTGCCGCCGCACAAGGTGTACCCGTGGGTCGCCGAGGTGCGTGGTTCGACGCCGGGCGTGGGCCTGATCTCGCCGCCGCCGCACCACGACATCTACTCGATCGAGGATCTCGCGCAGCTGATCCACGACCTGAAGAACGCCAACCCGCAGGCCCGCATCCACGTGAAGCTGGTCTCCGAGATCGGTGTCGGCACCGTCGCCGCGGGTGTGTCGAAGGCCCACGCCGATGTGGTGCTGATCTCCGGTCACGACGGTGGCACCGGTGCCTCCCCGCTGACCTCGCTCAAGCACGCGGGTGCGCCGTGGGAGCTCGGCCTCGCCGAGACGCAGCAGACGCTGCTGCTCAACGGTCTGCGCGACCGCATCGTCGTGCAGGTGGACGGGCAGATGAAGACCGGCCGCGACGTGGTCATCGCCGCCCTGCTCGGCGGTGAGGAGTTCGGCTTCGCCACCGCTCCGCTGGTGGTGTCCGGCTGCATCATGATGCGCGTGTGCCATCTCGACACCTGCCCGGTGGGCGTGGCGACGCAGAACCCGGTGCTGCGCAAGCGGTTCACCGGCAAGCCGGAGTTCGTCGAGAACTTCATGCTCTACATCGCCGAGGAGGTGCGCGAGTACCTGGCCGAGCTGGGCTTCCGCTCCCTCGACGAGGCGATCGGCCGGGTCGACATGCTCGACACCACCAAGGCCGTCGACCACTACCGTGCCTCGAAGCTGGACCTGTCGCCGCTGCTGGAGCAGACCCGTTCGCCGATCTTCTGCGAGCAGGACCTGCACTGCACCAAGGAGCAGGACCACGCCCTGGACAAGGCGCTCGACAACGAGCTCATCACGCAGGCGAGGCCGGCGCTCGAGTCGGGTACGCCGGTGACGATCGAGACCAAGATCGCCAACGTCAACCGCACCGTCGGCACCATGCTCGGCCACGAGCTCACCAAGGTGTACGGCGGGGAGGGCTTGCCGGACAACACGATCGACATCACCTTCACCGGTTCGGCCGGCAACAGCTTCGGCGCGTTCGTGCCCAAGGGCATCACGCTGCGGCTGTTCGGCGACGCCAACGACTTCGTCGGAAAGGGCCTGTCCGGTGGCCGGATCGTCGTCCGCCCGCCGCTGAACGCGGCGCCGGGCTTCGTCGCCGAGGACAACATCGTCGCCGGCAACGTGATCCTGTTCGGTGCCACCAGTGGCGAGGCTCTCATCCGCGGCGTGGCGGGTGAGCGGTTCGCCGTGCGTAACTCGGGTGCCACGGCCGTCGTCGAAGGCGTCGGCGACCACGGTTGCGAGTACATGACCGGTGGCAAGGTGGTCATCCTGGGCAAGACCGGCCGCAATTTCGGCGCCGGCATGTCCGGGGGTGTCGCGTTCGTGTACAACCCCGATCGCGACTTCGAGGACAACCTGAACACCGAGCTGGTCGATCTCGAGGACCTCGAGGGCGAGGACTTCCTCTGGCTCAAGGGCGCCATCGAGCGCCATCGTGACGAGACGGGCTCCGAGGTTGCAGCCCGCATTCTGGCCGACTGGTCGCAGCAGGTCAGTCACTTCGCGAAGGTCATGCCTCGCGATTACAAGAAGGTACTCATGGCAATCAAGGACGCCGAGATTCGAGGCGCGAACGTGGACGAGGCGATCATGGAGGCGGCTCGTGGCTGATCCGACCGGTTTCCTCAAGCACGGCTCGCGCGAAACCCCTGTGCGCCGGCCGGTTCCGCTGCGGCTGCTCGACTGGAAGGAGGTGTACGAGCCGTTCCCGCTCGACACCCTCCAGGTCCAGGCCAGCCGCTGCATGGACTGCGGTATCCCGTTCTGCCACAACGGTTGTCCCCTCGGGAACCTGATTCCCGAGTGGAACGACCTGGCCTACAAGGGCAAGTGGAACGACGGCATCGAGCGCCTGCACGCCACCAACAACTTTCCGGAGTTCACCGGCCGGCTGTGCCCCGCACCGTGTGAGGCCTCCTGCGTCCTGGGCATCAACCAGGACCCGGTGACCATCAAGCAGGTCGAGGTCGAGCTCATCGAGAAGGCCTTCGACGAGGGCTGGGTCGCGCCGGTCATGCCGTCGAAGCTGACCGGCAAGAAGGTCGCGGTCGTCGGCTCCGGTCCGGCGGGTCTGGCTGCAGCGCAGCAGCTCACCCGCGCCGGCCACGCGGTGACCGTGTTCGAGCGCGAGGACCGCATCGGTGGTCTGCTGCGCTACGGCATCCCCGAGTTCAAGATGGAGAAGGCCGTCATCGACCGCCGCCTCACGCAGATGGAGGCCGAGGGCACCGTCTTCAAGGCGGGCGTCAACGTCGGTGTCGACATCACCGCCGACGAGCTGCGCGAGCAGTTCGACGCGGTCGTGCTCGCCGGTGGCGCCACCGAGGCCCGTGACCTGCCGATCCCCGGTCGTGAGCTCGACGGCATCCACCAGGCGATGGAGTTCCTGCCGATCGCCAACCGCGTGCAGCTCGGCGACCTGTCGGAGCCGACCATCACGGCGAAGGGCAAGAAGGTCGTCATCATCGGTGGCGGTGACACCGGCGCCGACTGCCTCGGCACCTCGCACCGTCAGGGCGCGGCCAGCGTGCACCAGTTCGAGATCATGCCGCGTCCGCCGGAGCAGCGCGCCGAGTCGACCCCGTGGCCGACCTACCCGCTGATGTACCGCGTGTCCTCCGCGCACGAGGAGGGCGGCGAGCGCGTGTTCTCCGTCAACACCGAGCAGTTCGTCGGCAAGGACGGCAAGGTCGCCGCCCTGAAGGCGCACGAGGTGAAGATGGTGAACGGCCGCTTCGAGAAGGTCGAGGGCACCGACTTCGAACTCGAGGCCGACCTGGTGCTGCTCGCCATGGGCTTCGTCGGCCCCGAGAAGCCGGGCCTGCTCACCGACCTCGGCGTGGACCTGAACGAGCGCGGCAACGTCGCCCGCTCGACGGAGTGGGCCACCAACGTCGACGGCGTCTTCGTCGCCGGCGACATGGGCCGTGGTCAGTCGCTCATCGTGTGGGCCATCGCGGAGGGTCGTTCCTGCGCGGCGGCGGTCGATCGGTACCTCGAGGGTGCAACGGTGCTCCCTTCGCCGATCACCACCACCACGATGCCGCAGCGCTGAGCGCTGAGGTAGCAGAACCCACGACGGGCGCGCCCACCGGAAATCCGGTGGGCGCGCCCGTCCCGTTTCGTCCGTTCGGGACGGTTCGCGCGTTATGGTCGTGCGCATGGGTCACCGGATCACGAGACGATCACTTGCGGCAGGAATGCTCGGGGCCGGAACCCTGGCGGCGCTGGCGGCCGCTCCCGCCGCCGCGCAGGCCCCCGGCGAGTGCGTGCGCAACGTCGGCGGCGCCGTCACCGTGAACGGCACGCCGCAGGCGCCGCCGGTGGTCGGGTACGACGGCCTGCGCCTCCTCGGAGTCGATGGGGGAGCGGGGAACTCGTGCATCACGAACGTGGGTCCGGGCGGCGTGTCGGTGACCGTCCCGCCGCGCCCGGCCGCCGGTGCGGCCGGTGAATCCTCCGGCGCGCCCGTCGAGATGCGCGTGGACGGCGGTAACGGCAACGTCGCGGTCACCAACCTCGGCGTCGGCACGGTCACCGTCGACCGCGACCGCACTCTCGCCGGGCCGTCGCCGTCCCCGGAGCGGCCGGCGGCGTCCCCGCTCGCGGGCCTCACCCCCGAACTCACGCTCGACGCCGGCACCGACGGCGTCTACGTGACGAACATCGGCGCCGGCAACGTGACGATCGCGGACCACGATCCGACCGTCGGACCGCTGCCGGCGGAGCTGCTGCCTCCCGGTGTCGTGGTCACGGATCCGTTGACCGGCAACGTCTTCGTCACCAACATCGGCGGCTCGGCGGTGACCGTCGTGGACCGTCCTGGGCAGCTGCAGCGCGTGGTGGACCGCGGCACGGTGGGGACGGCGGTCGACTACGGGGCGGGGAACGTGTTCGTCACCAACATCGGCGGAGGAGTGGTGACCGTCCTGCGCGAGTAAAGATGCTCTCCCATCCCGTTCATCTTTGTGTCATATTTCTTAGGCATCATTTCGTGACGGAGTCGAGATCGGCAGGAGACCTCAGGGGGCCGTGGTGGGGTTGAGAAGTGCGTTGACGCTGGTGGCGGTCGCCGCGGCGACCGTGGTGGGGTCGGTTGCGACGGCGCCCGCGGTCCAGGCCGACCCGGCCGGATGCCCGAAGCTACAGGTCGTCGCCGTGCCCGGCACGTGGGAAACCTCGAATACTCCCGATCCTCAGCGGGGCAACGGCATGCTCGCCGCGGTCACCTCCGGCCTTCCCGCCGGCACCCGGGTGGACTACGTCCGGTACGCCGCGACGGCGTTCCCGTGGGAGGGTGAAGTCTACGGTGCCTCGCGGCAGGAGGCCGTCGACAACGCCCGCGGCATCGTCGCCGCCACCGCGGCCGCGTGCCCCGGCGCCCGGTTCGCCCTCGTCGGCTACAGCCAGGGCGCCGACGCGGCCGGCGATCTCGCCGCCGAGATCGGCACGGGCTTCGGCGTGGTCCCGCCGCATCGGCTCGCCGCGGTCGGCCTGCTCTCCGACCCGCGCCGTTCCGAGGCGGACATCCTGGTCGGCCCGCCCGTCGCGGGCAACGGCGCCGGCGGGCCCCGCATCGGCGGGTTCGGGTTCGTCAGCGGCGATGTCCGCACCTTCTGCGCCGTGGGTGACCTGTACTGCTCGACGCCCAAGGACGATTTCGTCACCCGCGCCGCCGGATTCCTCGCGATGGCCTCCGGCGGCGACCCGTCCGCCGTCGACCGGTACCGCGCCGAGGCCGACGCCATCTACCTGGACCTGATGAACGCGGGCGGTCTGCCCATCCTGCAGTCCCAGCTCACCGAGCAGGCCAACGACGAACGCGAGATCAAGCTCCGGCAGTTCTACGAGTCGCAGATCCACCAGGACTACTCCAACTACGCGGTCGACGTGAGCGGCACCTCGGCGACGACGTGGCTGCGGAACTGGCTGGCTTCCAAGGTCTGACGCCGGCCGGTCCGCGAGCCGCGTCGTGCGCGCACGGTGATGCCGCGCGACGGGCAGGGCGGCGCCTGGAGAGCCGCTACAGCGGGCGATCGGATCCTCGATCCCGGTGTTCGTCGGCCGGCGCCTTCAGCAGCCGGTCCAGTTCGTTCCCGGCCTCGTCGTACCCGGCGTCGGAGATCCGTTGCAGCTCGCGCAGGTCGCCGGCCGCGGCCGCGCGCCGAGTGAGCAGGAACCCGGCGCGCACGGATCCCTCGTCCAACAGTTCGTTCAGCTCCCCGAGGTCACCGGCTGCGTCGGCGAGGTCGGCCAGCCGGTCCAGAGCGGTCTCGCTGCCCGCATCGGCCAGTTCGCGCAGGGTCTCCCGATCGAAGTTCGTGTTCGCCATGACTCCATCGTGCAACCCTGCCCCTGGGGAAAGGTCAAGTGGGACGATGGCCGGGTGATCACCATCGGGCAGCTGGCCGGGTACGTGGGTGTGTCGATCAAGACCGTCCGCGTCTATCACGACAAGGGGCTGCTCCCCGAGCCGAACCGCGATGCGTCCGGCTACCGGCGGTACGGCGCGAACGACGCCATCGACCTGATCAAGATCCGGACGCTCGCCGAAGCCGGCGTCCCTCTGGCCCGTATCCGTGATCTGAGATCAGCGACCGACGAGGAGTTCCAGCAGGCGCTGCGCGAGATCGACGACGAGCTCACCGCCCGCATCCGTGGCCTGCGGGCAACGCAAGGGCGCCTGCGCCAGCTCGCCGCCGGGCATCTGACACCGCTGCCCCCCGAGGTCGGTATCCATCTGGAGCGCCTGGATCGTTGGGGCTTCACGCCTCGATGGGTGGAGCTGCAACGTGACCTGTGGATCCTCGTGTTCGCCACCCACCCGGACCGCGCGATCGCACTGTTTCACGACCAAGCCGAGATCCTGGCCGACCCGGCGCTGCGGCAACTCTTCCTCGACTACGACCACGCGCACGACCTCGATGCCCACGATCCCCGCATCGACGACCTTGCCCGCCGGATTACCGGGGCGACCCGGGAACGCTACGGCAGGGACGAACTACCGGAGCTGGATGAAGCCTCCGATATCGCCGCACTCATCCAGGGCGCGGTCAACGCCTCGTCCCCGGCATGGCAGCGACTCGACACGCTCATCCGCACAGAACTGGACCCGTGACTCGACGTTGCGGACAACGGTGAATCCGTCGGCGCTCGCCGCGCAACGACAGGGCAAACGTCGCAGGATGCGGTGCTCGTGGAAAGTGCTGCTGCACAAGCTGATCTGCGTTCTCGCTGGTTCCCCTGTGCCAGGGTGGGTGTGGCTCGCAGGAGTAGACGGGTATGCCGGTGTCGGCGGTGAATTCGTGGTGACGGGCGGAGATGTCCGACAGATCGCTATAGGCTCGCACCGGGCATTCCGAAAACCAGTGGTACGTCTCCAGCTACGAGAGGACCATGATGGGCTACATCGCCGTCGGCACCGAGAATTCCACCCCGATCGAGCTCTACTACGAGGACCACGGTTCCGGGCAACCGGTGGTACTCATCCACGGCTATCCGCTGAGCGGCACGTCGTGGGAGAAGCAGACCGCCGCATTGCTCGAGGCCGGCTACCGCGTCATCACCTACGACCGTCGGGGCTTCGGACGCTCGAGCAAGCCGACGATCGGCTACGACTACGACACCTTCGCCGCGGACCTCCACACCGTCCTGTCCACCCTCGATCTGCGGGACGTGGTTCTCGTCGGTTTCTCCATGGGCACCGGTGAGGTCGGCCGCTATCTGGGGACTCACGGCTCGCAGCGGGTGGCGAAGGCGGCCTTCCTCGGCTCCCTCGAACCGTTCCTGCTGCGCACCGACGACAATCCGACCGGTGTACCCCGGGAGGTCTTCGACGGACTGCGGGCCGCGGTCGAGGCGGATCGGTACGCCTTCTTCACGGACTTCTTCCGGAACTTCTTCAACACCGACGACTACCTCGGCACCCGGCTGAGCGAGGAGGCTCTGCGAGCCAGCTGGCAGGTGGCCGCGGGGGCCTCACCGTACGCGTCGGTCGCCGCCCAGCCCACCTGGCTCACCGACTTCCGCGAGGACATCCCGAAGATCGACGTGCCGGCACTGATCGTCCACGGCACCGCCGACAACATCCTGCCCATCGACGCCACCGCTCGGGAGTTCGCCAAGCGCCTGCCCGCCGCCGACTACGTCGAGATCGAAGGCGCCCCGCACGGGCTGCTGTGGACGCACGGCGAAGAGGTCAATGCGGCCCTGCTCGAGTTCCTCGCCAAGTAGAACGCCGTGCGGGGCTGCGCCGGCCGGTGCAGCCCCGCACGGCGCTCATCGGTCCGGCTCGAAGCGTGCGCCGAATCGCATCGCCGGCGGGGCGAGCCGGCTGATCCACTGCCGGGCCTTCGCTTCCGGCATCACGGTGACCAGGGCTCGGTTGTGCCGCACCGCGGCGACGATCGCCTCACCGACCTTCTGCGGTGGGTAGCTTCGGGTGCGATACAGCGCCGTGACCCGCTCGCGGAGCTTGCGCTGCTCCCGGACGCCGAGTCCCACCATCTCGGCGCTGGGAACCAGGTTGGTGCCCACCAGCCCCGGACAGATCGCGCTCACGCCGATCCCGTGGCCCATCAGTTCCGCCCGCAGGCAGTCCGTGAACATCAGTACCGCGGCCTTGCTCGTCGAGTAGGCGACGAGGCTTTTCTGTGGGGTGAACGCGGCCGCCGACGCGACGTTCACGATGTGCCCGCCGGTGCCGCGCTCGAGCATCTGGTCCCCGAACGCCCGGCACCCGTACACCACACCCCAGAAGTTGACGTCCATGACGTGCTCGAACGTCTCCTGCGGTGTGCCGGTGAAGGTGCCGATCACGGCGATGCCGGCGTTGTTGACGAGCACGTCCGGCACGCCGTGCTGGGAGCGGACCGTCGCGGCGAACCGCCGCACCTGCTCCTCGTCGGCGACGTCGAGTTCGTACGCGTGCGCGCCACCGCCGTACACCGCTCGGGAGCCGCCGGCCTGGGGGTCGGGCGTGTTGAGCATCTCGGCGGTCTCGCGGGCGGTGTCGAGGTTGCGGTCGGCGACCACGACGATCGCCCCCACGTCGGAGAAGGCCCGGGCCGTCGCACGGCCGATGCCGCTGCCCGCCCCGGTGACCACGGCGAGCGTCCCGGTCAGGTCGTGCAGGCGCTGATGTACCACTGTCCCTGCGCGCCATCGGCGCATCTCCGCGATCCGCGATCCCATGGGTTACATCTTCCTCGCCCGGGCCGCTCGTGCACGGCAAGCGCGCGCGGTACCGTCGAGAGATGACGGAACTGCGCGTGGTGGCGACCATTCCGGCGAAGCCCGGGTCGGAGGATGCGGTGCGCGGCGTGCTGGTGGCGCTGGCGGCCGCGAGTCGCGACGAAAACGGCTGCGTCTCGTACGAATTGTTCGAATCCGCCTCGGCGCCCGGCACGTTCGTCACGGTCGAGGTCTGGACGGGTCAGGAGGCGTTCGATGCGCACATGACCTCCCGGCACATCACGTCCGCCTTGGCGACCGTGGGGGAGCAGCTCGCGGCCGCCCCGGTGATCCATCCGCTCACGGTCGTGGCGTAGCGGCTCGACCGGTCCGAACTCACCCGTTCTCGACGTCGGTGGACGGGCCCTCCTCGGTGGCGCCGCCTTCCCCGGACCACTCGGCGGGGTCGGACAGGACGTCGTCGTCGGCGCCCGGGGTTCCGCTGTCGGTGTCGGCGGTTGCCGGGTCACCGTCGCCGTCGGGTCTGGTCATGTCGCCTCCTGTGGCAATCGTGTCGGGCCGGGCCGTTCGGGCCCCGGCCCGTATGCGTTCGGTGTACCCGTTCGGCACGCGAGTACGCCTGCCGGTGCCGCACCGGAACGCGGCCGATGCGGCACCGGGCCGGTTCGCGGCCGGGGTCCTACAGCGAGTGCTTGCCCTCCGGAGCAGGCGGGACGATCGGCGCGCCCGCGGCGGGGGAAGTGACGGCGGGCCCACCCCCGGCGGCGCCGGGCGCCGTGTTGCCGCCACCCGGGAGGTGGGCCTTCTCCGCGGCCTTCTTCGCCAGGTCGCCGGCCTTCTCCTGCACCTGCGGTGCCTTCTCCTGCACGGTCGCCCTCGCTTCGGTGACCTTTTGCTGCACGGCAGGCTTGTTCCACAGTTGCGCGGACTGATCCCGCATCTTCTCGTAGGTGTCGCGCCCGGCTCTGGTGCCCAGCACGAAGCCCACGGCGGCGCCGGCGGCGAAGGTCAGAACTCTCATCATGGCAATCTCCTGCTCGTCGAATCTCGGTCGTGAGGCCCGGCATCGTCGACGCCGGCCAGCGGTCGCCCCCGACGGATACTCACCGCCCGGTCGGCTGCGCCCTCGCGGAGCCCGCGTCGTCGCGGCTCCGCCCACCCCGTACCGATACCCGGATCCGGTCCGCTTCACACCGGTCGCGACGAACTACCGGCATCCGTCCGGATTCAGACGCGGAGCATGTCGCGCACATGCCCGGTCTCGTTGACCGATGCGGCCCGCCGGGCGCCGTTACGGGAGACGAGGATGCGGGTCACCGACGTGTACTCGATGGGGAACATCAGCGGCCGGTCGAGCCCGAGCAGATCCTGGAGCAGAACGTTGATGACGCCCCCGTGGGCGAACACGGCGACGGTGTCCCCGTGGTCGCAGGTGTCGACGATGTGCTGCGTGGCGGCGAGAACGCGGGTGCGGAATTCCTCCGCATCCACGAAATCGGGCAGCTGACCGGCGCGGATGCGCGCCACGGCATCCGGCGCGAGTTCCTGCGCGACGTGGAACGGGATGTAGTGGTCGAGGTGGTAGTCGTACTCCGCCAGGCCCTCGAGCTGCGTGATCGGTAGTCCCCGGATCTCGGCGAGCGGCGCCGCGGTCTCGAGGGCGCGGCGCTGCGGACTGCTGAACAGCCGCGCGATGCGGTAGGGCTCAAGCGCGGTGGGCAGCCGCGCGGCCTGTGCGTGGCCCTCGTCGGTCAGCGACGGGTCGGCGCGTCCCTCGCTGACCCGCGCGAGCTCGGGTAGGGCGTGGCGAATAAGGAGAAGCTGCACGTCACCACGATCCCACGGCGACCGAACGCGCGCTCGGTCGACCCGGTGTTTCACGTGAAACCGGGGCCTCAGCGTCGAGCGCGCGGCTTGGCGAGGGGGAATGCGAGGGACTCGCGGATGCTGCCGCCGGTGACCAGCATGACGATCCGGTCCACGCCCATGCCGAGGCCGCCCGTGGGCGGCATGGCGTGCTCGAGTGCCTGCAGGAAGTCCTCGTCGAGCTCCATGGCCTCCTCGTCGCCGCCCGCGGCGAGCAGCGACTGCTCGGTGAGCCGGGCACGCTGATCGATCGGGTCGGTCAGCTCGCTGTAGGCCGTCCCCAGCTCGATACCCCACGCGACGAGGTCCCATTTGGCGGCGACGAGCGATTTCGTCGGGTGCGGGCGCGTGAGCGGGGAGACCGATGTGGGGAAGTCGGTGTAGAAGGTGGGGAACTCGGTGCGGGATTCGACGAGATGCTCGTACATCTCCTGCGCCGTCGCGCCGGCGTCCCACTCGGGGTTGTACGGGATCTCGTGCTCGTCGCACAGCCGGCGCAACTCCTCGACGGGGGTCTGCGCGTCGATCTCGGTGCCGAGTGCCTCCGAGACCGCCCCGTGGAACGTCTTCACCGGCCACTCGCCGGAGATGTCGATCTCGACGGGCCGCCCGTCGGGGCCGGGCCGGACGATCACCTCGCGTCCGTGGGCCGCGACGGCCGCGGCCTGGATCAACTCGCGCGCCAGCACCCGCATGACCTCGTAGTTCGCGTGTGCCTCGTAGGCCTCGAGGATCGTGAACTCCGGGTTGTGCTTGAAATCCGCGCCCTCGTTGCGGAACACCCGGCCGATCTCGAAGACCCGTTCCATACCCGCCACGCACAGGCGCTTGAGGTACAGCTCGGGTGCGATCCGCAGGTACAGGTCCAGGTCGTAGGCGTTGATGTGGGTGGTGAACGGTGCGGCGTTGGCGCCGCCGTGCACGGGCTGCAGGATCGGTGTCTCCACCTCGAGGTAGCCGCGGGCCTGCAGCTGCTCGCGCAGCGACCGCACCACCGCGCTGCGGGCCGTGAGCAGCCGGCGCGCGGTGCGGTTGATCGCGAGGTCCACGTACCGTTGGCGTACCCGCGCCTCGGGATCGGTCAGGCCCCGCCACTTGTCGGGCAGCGGGTGCAGGCACTTGCCGTCCAGCCGCCAGTCCTCCGCGAGCACCGAGAGCTCGCCGCTGCGGCTGCGGCCCGTCACCCCGCTCACCTCGACGAGATCGCCGAGGTCGAACACGAAGCGGCGGCCGCCGACGCGGCCGCGGTCGACGAGGATCTGCACATCGCCCGACCAGTCCCGCAGCACCGCGAACAGCACGCCGCCGAAGTCCCGGAGCCGCAGGATGCGGCCGGCGATCCGCACCGCGGTGCCCTCGGGTGCGGCGACGGCCGTCGCGGCGGTGTGCGACGGGGGGTTCGCCACCGGGTACGGGTCCACGCCCGACTCCACGAGCCGCTCGAGCTTCGTCATCCGCACCCGCACCTGCTCCGGCCGCCGGGGACCGGTGCGCGACTCCGGCGTCGGCTCGACGTCGGGGGCGGCACCGTCGTCGTGCAGGGTTCCGGACTCGACGAGCGCCGGGGGAGCGGACGTCTGCGTCCCGGTGTGGCGGCGGGCGCTTCGTTCCCGGCCGAAGCTGGGCAGCGTGAGGAAGCCTTCGGCGATCGCCGACGCGATCCCGACCCGGGGCAGCACCCTGTTGTCCGCGAAGCACAGGAACCGCGGCGCCCACTCGGGCTGGTACTTCACGTTCGACCGGTACAGCGCCTCGAGCTGCCACCAGCGGGAGAAGAACACGAGCACCGAACGCCACAGCCGCAGCACCGGACCGGCGCCGATCCGTGCGCCCTCCTCGAACACCGAGCGGAACACCGCGAAGTTCAACGAGATCCGCGTGATCCCGAACTCGCCGCCGTGGGCGGCGAGCTCCGACACCATCATCTCCACGACACCGTTGGGCGCCTGCGGGTTCCGGCGCATCAGATCGAGCGACACGCCGTCGGCCCCCCACGGCACCAGCGACAGGATCGCCACCACCTCGTCGTGGGACATCGCCTCCACGAGCAGGCAGTTCCCGTCGAGCGGGTCGCCGAGACGCCCGAGGGCCATCGAGAATCCGCGCTCGGTCTCGGTGTCCCGCCATTCGTCCGCGCACCGCATCGCCAGTGTCATCTCCGCCTCGGGGACGTCCCGATGCCGGCGGATGCGCACCGTCACCCCCTGCTTGTGGGCACGCGAGACGGCCTGGCGCACGGGCCGCATCTCCCGGCCGGAGAGCGAGAATCCGGCGGTGTGGAGGATGGCCTCGTCGCCGAGTTGCAGTACCGACAGACCGGCCCGGCGGTAGGCGGTGGCGCCGGCCTCGCTCGCACCCATCACGGCCGGCGCCCAGCCGTAACCCCGAGCGAGCGCGAGCCACTCGTCGATCGCGTGCGGCCACGCCTCCGGATTGCCGACGGGGTCACCGCTGGCGAGGCACACCCCGACCTCCACGCGGTAGGTCACCGCGGCCTTACCGCTGGGCGCGAAGACGACCGCCTTGTCGCGGCGGGTCGCGAAGTAGCCCAGCGAATCGTCGCCGCCACGCTCGAGCAGGCCCCGGATCGCGGATTCGTCGCTCCCGGTCAGTGCGTTGGTCGCCCGCTGCGACCGGAACAGCACGATCACCGCCGCGATCAGCGCCAGCGCCCCCAGCAGGCCGAGCAGGGTGTTGACGAATCCGTGTGGGCGCCCGCTGAACTGGTCGTTGTCGAGCAGGGACAGGGCGGTCACCCGGTTGACCGCCCACAGCAACCGCTCGTCGGACGGCAGGGTGCCGGGGAACAGTTCCACGAGCCCCCACCCGATCAGGGTGCCGACGGCGAGCCCGGCGACGAGGACGCCCAGCGATTTCCACACCGCCCCGCGACGAACCCGCGTGTAGAACTCCGGATACGCCGCGAGCAGGAGCCCGACCGCCGCGACCTGCAGCACCAGACCGATCGCCGCGTCGATGCTGCGGTCCGACACCGCCACGAACCCGTTGTAGATCGCGAATCCGGCCAGGTACACCGTGAGGATCCACCACGCGATCCGCTTGCGGCTCGCCAGTGCCGCCGCGAGCAGGCCGAGCACCAGCGCGTACGACAGGCTGGTGTCGGGCGCGTCGAACAGGTACGTGTCCACGTATTCCCGTGGCGTATGGACGAAGTAGCGCAGGGTGGGGGAGATCGACCACAGCGCCACCGCGACGGCGAAGATCCCGAGGGTCAGGCCCACCACGTGCGGGACCGAGTTCAGGCGGCCGCCGGGCCGGGCAGGCAGGTGGGGGTGCGCCGCAGGTGCCGCAGCAACGTCCGCTGACATGCGTCGACGGTAGCGCCGCCCGGGACGTCGTGCTGCTCGGAACCGGGATTTGGTTACGAATCCGTCGTGCCGGACGTCCGGCGGCGCTGCTCGGACCGCCCCGCTTCGTCCCGCGCGAGTGGCTTCACGGTTCGAAGCGGTATCCCATTCCCGGTTCGGTGAGCAGGTGGCGAGGGTGCGCAGGATCGGGTTCGAGTTTGCGGCGCAGCTGCGTGAGATACACCCGCAGGTAATGGGTCTGGGTCGTGTAGGACGGCCCCCACACCTCTTCGAGCAGTTCCCGTTGGCCGACGAGCTTGCCACGGTTGCGCACCAGCATCTCGAGCATCCCCCACTCGGTGGGGGTCAGGTGCACCGGTGCACCGTCGCGGGTGACCTTCTTCGCGACGAGGTCGACGGTGAAGTCGTCGGCGTCGATCGTCGGTTCGGTCGTGTCCGAGGTGGTGCCGGCCCGGCGGACCGCGGCGCGGATGCGGGCGAGGAACTCCTCCATCCCGAACGGCTTCGTGACGTAGTCGTCGGCTCCGGTATCGAGGGCGGCCACCTTGTCGAGGGCGTCGGTGCGTGCCGAGAGGACGATGACGGGGGCCGTGCACCAGCCGCGCAGCCCGGCGAGCACTTCGATCCCGTCGAGGTCGGGAAGGCCCAGGTCGAGGACGATCACATCGGGATGCTGCTGGGCGGCGGCACGGAGGGCGGAGCGTCCGTCGCCGGCGGTGATCACCTCGTACCCGCGTGCGGCGAGGTTGATGCGCAACGCACGCAGGATCTGTGGTTCGTCGTCGACGACGAGGATGCGGGTCATCGCGGCACCCTGGCCGGCGCGGCGGCGAGCTCGACCACCATGGTGGTCCCGCCACCGGGTGTCTCGGTGGCGGTGACGGTCCCGCCCATCGCTTCGGCGAATCCGCGGGCGACGGTCAACCCGAGCCCCGCCCCGCGGCTGCTGCGATGGTCCCCGGCGCGGGGAAAGGCGGCGAAGACGTTGCCGGTGTCGCCGGGTGCGAGTCCGGGACCGCAGTCCGCGACGGTGACGGTGGTGCGGTCACCGGAGGTGCCGGCGCCGACGCGGATCGGACCGGTGGGTGCGTAGCGCAGGGCATTGTCGAGAAGATTGGCCAGGACCCGTTCGAGCAGCCCGCTGTCCGCAGCGACCACGGTGTCGTCGACGTCGACCTCGATGCGTTCGCGAACGTTGCGGGCGGTGTCCGAACCGCCGCTCGAAAGCGTGACCATGGCCCGGTGCACCACCTCGTCGAGGTAGACCGGCTGCAGGACGGGCGTGATCACCCCGGCCGCGAGCCGGGAGGAGTCGAGCAGGTTCGACACCAGGCCGGTGAGCTGGTCGGTGGATTCCTCGATGGTCGCGAGCAGCTCCGCGGTGTCCTCGGGGGAGAAGGCGACATCGGTGCTGCGCAGGCTCGACACCGCGGCCTTGACGGCAGCGAGCGGGGTGCGCAGGTCGTGGCTCACCGCCGACAGCAACAGCCGCCGCAGGCGGTCGGTCTCGGCCAGGGCCGACGCCTGGGCGGCCTCGGCGGCGAGTTCCTGCTGCCGGACCAGTCCGGCGGCCTGTCCGGCCACCGCGGTGAGGATCCGGCGGTCGCGGGCGCGCAGCTGCGGACCACCGAGCAGGAGGGCGTACGCGCTGTCGTCGACCTCGCAGACGGTGTCGGCGGCCTGCATCGACGTCGGTGGCGCCGACCCGGCCGTCCCCAGGACCTGTGCCGGCTCCCGGTCGGTGCGGACGAGGCTGACGCCGTGCTGGGCGTAGGTTTCCCGGACCTTCTCGAGCAGCCGGGGCAGGTCCGCACCCCGCAGGACCGCGCCGGCGAACAGCGCGAGCAGTTCGGCCTCCTGGGACGCGAGCCGGGACTCGCGGGCCCGGGCCGCGGCGGCATCGACCAGTGCGGCGACCGCCACGGCGACGACGAGCAGCACCACGGTGGTGACGAAATTGGCCGGCTCGGCGATGGTGAAGCTGTAGCGCGGCTCGGTGAAGAAGAAGTTCAACAGCAGGGCCGACAGCAGGGCCGCGACGATGGCCGGACCGATTCCGCCGAACAGCGCGACGGCGAGCACGACGACGAAATACAGCGTGTGCTGGCCCTCGAAGCCCGTGAAGTGGTCGATCAGCGCCATCACGCCGGTGGCGACGACGGGGATGACGAACGCCGCGATCCAGGACTGCAGTCGCCGCTCGTGGCGGCCCAGCAACGCCATCCTCGGCCCACGGGCGGTGTGCTCGTGGGTCACCATGTGCACGTCGATCTTGCCGGAGTCGCGGACGACCGCCGCCCCGATGCCCTCGTCGAGGATGCGTGCCCACCGCGGGCGCCGGGACGTGCCGAGCACCAGCTGGGTGGCGTTCACCTCCCGCGCGAAGTCGAGCAGCGTGGTGGGCACGTCGTCGCCGACGACGCTGTGCAGGCTTGCCCCCAGGCTCGCCGCCAGAGTCCGGACCTTCCCCATCTGCGGCGCCGAGACGCCGGTGAGCCCGTCGCCGCGGACGACGTGCACGACCATCAGTTCCGCACTCGCCTTGGCGGCGATGCGGCTGGCCCGGCGCACCAACGTCTCCGATTCGGGCCCACCGGTGACGGCGACGACGACCCGCTCGCGGGCCTCCCAGGTGTCGGTGATGGCGTGTTCGCCGCGGTACTTGGCGAGCGCGAGGTCGACCTGGTCGGCGAGCCAGAGCAGGGCGATCTCGCGCAGGGCGGTCAGGTTGCCCTCCCGAAAGTAGTTGCGCAGCGCGGCATCGACCTTCTCGGGCGCATACACGTTCCCGTGCGCCAGGCGCCGCTGCAGGGCCTGCGGGGTGATGTCCACCAGCTCCACCTGGTCGGCGCGGCGCACGACGTCGTCGGGGACGGTCTCGCGCTGCACCACGCCGGTGATCTGTTCGACCACGTCGTTGAGGGACTCGAGATGCTGAATGTTCACCGTCGACAGCACGTCGATTCCCGCGTCGAGCAGTTCCTCGACGTCCTGCCACCGTTTCGCGTGGCGGCTGCCGGGAACGTTGGTGTGGGCGAGCTCGTCGACCAGGGCGACGGCCGGCCGGCGGGCCAGCACGGCATCGAGGTCCAGTTCCTCGAACACCGCGTCCCGGTAGCCGATCCGTCGGGGCGGGACGGTCTCCAGGCCGGCCAGTTGTTCGGCGGTGCGGGCACGACCGTGCGTGTTCACGATCGCCACCACCACGTCACCGCCCCGGGCGATCCGCCGATGGGCCTCGCCCAGCATGGCGAACGTCTTGCCCGCGCCGGGGGCGGCACCGAGGTAGATCCGCAGCCGCCCCCGGCGCGACGCCTCGGGGGCGGCGGTGCGTGCAGTACCGGTCACGACGCCATCATCCACCCGAGGGGACCCCGTCGCAGTCGGGTGCGGTCAGTCCCAGCGCCACGTTCAGCTCGGGCACGTTCACTCGTTCGGCGCCGAGGAACCCGAGTTGCCGGCCCTCGGTGTGCGCGGCGACCAGCTCCCGGACCCGCTGCTCGGGGATGCCGGTGACCCGCGCCACCCGCGGTACCTGCACCGCGGCGTAGGCCGGGGAGATGTGGGGATCGACGCCGGAGCCGGACCCGGTGACCGCATCGACCGGAATCTCCTGCGGCGGCACCTGCTCGCGCGTGGCGATCACGGCACGCCGTTCGTCGACGAAGGCGGCCAGGACCTCGCTGCTCGGGCCCTGGTTGGACGGCAGCGCGGCGGCCGGGTCGCCCGGCGCGAAGGCGTCTGCGTCGGCGACCGAGCCGACGACCCGAGTGTGGAAGAACGGATCGGGCTCGCCGGGCGCGACCTGCGGGTCGACGCCGATCAGCCGGCTGCCGACGACGCAACCGTTCGTGTCGGTCAGTGGCGAGCCCTCGGCGCTCGCCGAACCGAGCCGTCCCACCGCCCACACCGCCGCCGGATAGGCCACTCCGACGATCACGGTCAGTGCGACCAGCATCAGCAGGCCGGCTCGCGCCTGCCGCATCAACCCTGCGAAGAAGTTACCGAATCCCATCAGTGTCACCCGATTCCCAGACGCACCACGAGGTCGATCAGCCAGATCCCGACGAACGGGGTGATCACCCCGCCGAGGCCGTAGACGAGCAGATTCCGCCCCAGCAGCGACGACGCGTTCGCCGGCCGGTACCGCACACCCTTCAGGGCCAGCGGTATCAGCGCCACGATCACGAGGGCATTGAAGATCACCGCCGACAGGATCGCGCTCTGCGGGGTGGCCAGTCCCATGATGTTCAGCCCCGCCAGTTGTGGGTAGATCCCGCTGAACAACGCGGGCAGGATCGCGAAGTACTTCGCGAGATCGTTCGCCAGCGAGAAGGTGGTCAGTGCCCCGCGTGTGATGAGCAGCTGCTTGCCGATCTCGACCACCTCGATCAGCTTCGTCGGATCGGAGTCGAGGTCGACCATGTTCCCCGCCTCCTTGGCCGCGGAGGTGCCGGTGTTCATCGCCACCCCCACGTCGGCCTGGGCGAGGGCGGGCGCGTCGTTGGTACCGTCACCTGTCATCGCGACCAGCCGTCCGCCCTGCTGTTCCGAGCGGATCAGCGCCAGCTTGTCCTCGGGGGTCGCCTCGGCCAGGAAGTCGTCGACCCCCGCCTCGGCTGCGATCGCCTTCGCGGTGAGGGGGTTGTCCCCGGTGATCATCACCGTGCGGATGCCCATCGCCCGCAGCTGGGCGAATCGCTGTGCCATGCCGGGCTTGACGACATCGGACAGCTCGACGACGCCGACCACCGATGCGCCGCGATCGTCGGATCGGGCCACCACGAGCGGTGTTCCGCCGCCGCGGGCGATGTCGTCGACGACGGTGCTCACCGCCTCGGGGATCCGTCCGCCCTGCTCGGCCACCCAGCGGGTCACCGCGTCGGCGGCGCCCTTCCGGATGCGGACCGGGATGCCGGCGTCTCCGGCGGTGTCGAGGCCGCTCATCCGGGTGTGCGCGGTGAATGCGACGAACTCGGCGGAGCGCTCGGCGCCCGACGGGCTCGGATCGAGGTGGAACCGCTCGGCGCACAACTCGACGATGCTGCGCCCCTCGGGGGTTCCGTCGGACAGGCTCGACAGTCTTGCCGCAGAAGCCATTTCGAGATCCGTGACGCCGGGGGCGGGGTGCAGTGCGGTGGCGCGCCGGTTGCCGTAGGTGATGGTGCCGGTCTTGTCCAACAGCAGGGTGTCGATGTCCCCGGCCGCCTCGACGGCACGACCGGACATGGCCAGCACATTGCGCTGCACCAGCCGGTCCATCCCGGCGATGCCGATCGCGGAGAGCAGGGCACCGATCGTGGTGGGAATCAGGCACACCAGCAGCGCGATCAGCTCGACCGGTCCCTGCTCGGCGCCGGCGTACGCACTCATCGGACCGATCGCGACGACCGCGAGCAGGAACACGATCGTCAACGCCGCGAGAAGGATGTTCAGGGCGATCTCGTTGGGGGTCTTCTGCCGGGCGGCCCCTTCGACGAGAGCGATCATCCGGTCCACGAAGGTCTGCCCGGGTGGTGCGGTGATCCGCACGACGATGCGGTCGGAGAGCACGGTGGTGCCGCCGGTGACGGCGCATCGGTCGCCACCCGACTCGCGGATCACCGGCGCCGATTCTCCGGTGATCGCCGACTCGTCGACCGTGGCGATGCCCTCGATCACGTCGCCGTCACCGGGGATCGTCTGACCGGTCTCCACCACGACGAGATCGCCCACGCGCAGCTCGGTGGCCGATACGGATTCCTCGGCGGCCGGACCGGTGAGGCGACGGGCTGTCGTGTCCTGCTTGACCTTTCGCAGGCTCGCCGCCTGCGCCTTGCCGCGCCCCTCGGCGACCGACTCGGCGAGGTTGGCGAACAGCACGGTGAACCACAGCCACGCCGCGATCGACCACGCGAACAGCGTGGGTTCGACCATCGCCGCGACGGTGGCGACCGCCGATCCGACCAGCACGACGAACATCACCGGATTCCGCGCCACATGCCGGGGATCGAGCTTGCGGATCGCTCCCGGCAGGGCCGCTGCCAGCTGACGGGGGCTGAACACGCCCCCGCCGACACGGTGCGGGTGGGAGGCGATGGTCTCCCGGTGGGAATGAAGGTCGATGGTCACCGAAGTATCTCCGTGATCTCCGCCGCGGGGCGGGAGGACGAGCCGTGGTCGCGGCGCCGCAGGTGCGTGTGAGGCGCCGAGGGGGAGACGAGGGTCAATGCAGTGCCTCCGCGACGGGGCCCAGAGCGAGGGCCGGGAAGAAGGTGAGAGCCGCAACGAGGACGGCCGTTCCGGTGAGCAGCCCGGCGAAGGCCGCACCGGTGGTGGGCAGCGTGCCCGCACCGGCCGGGGTGCGACGCTGGGCGGCCAGCGATCCGGCCAGGGCCAGGACGAACACGATCGGCAGGAACCGCCCGAGCAGCATGCACATGCCCAGCGAGGACTGGAACCAGTCGCTGGTCACGGTCAGCCCGCCGAAGGCGCTGCCGTTGTTGTTCGACGCCGAGGCATAGGCGTAGAGCACCTCGGTGAACCCGTGGATCGCGCCCGGAGTGCCCGGATCCCCGGAGTTGCCGAGATACCCGGTGGTGGTGGACAGGATCACGGTGATCGCGGTGCCGGTCAGCACCAGCGCCGGCATCACCAGCACCGCCAGCGCGGCAAGGGTGATCTCGCGCCTGCGCAGCTTCTTGCCGAGGAACTCGGGCGTGCGCCCCACGAGCAGGCCCCCGACGAACACGGCGATCACCGCGAGCACCAGCATGCTGTACAGGCCGGTGCCGACTCCGCCCGGCGCGATCTCGCCGAGCAGGATGTTCAGCAGGACGGCCCCACCGCCGAGCGGGGACATGCTGTCGTGCGCCGAGTTCACCGCACCGGTGCTCGTGCCGGTGGTCGACACCGCGAACAGCACCGAACCGGGGATCCCGAACCGGACTTCCTTGCCCTCCATCATCGCGCCGGCGGCGTTCGCCGCCACGCCCCGCGTGCCGGATTCGGCGGCCAGCGCCACCGCCAGGACGGTGCCGTAGAGCAACGCCATCACGCCGAGGACGGTCAGGCCCTGCCGTCGGTTGCCGATCATCGTGCCGAACGTGCGCGTCAGCGTCACCGGGATCAGCAGGATCGCGAGGATCTCGACGATATTGGTGACGGGGGTGGGGTTCTCGAACGGGTGGGCCGAGTTCGCGGCGAGGATGCCGCCGCCGTTGGTGCCCAGTTCCTTGATCGCCTCCTGTGAGGCGACCGGCGCCAGCGCGGTGGTGACCGCGTTGCCGTCCAGTCCGGTGGCGGAGAAGCCGCTGCGGTACGACTGGATCACGCCCTGGGACAACAGAATCAACGCGATCACGAACGCCAGCGGCAAGAGAATCCGCAGGGTGCCGCGGGTCAGGTCCACCCAGAAGTTGCCGATCTCGCCGCCGCGCCCGACGCGCACCAGGCCGCGGATCAGGGCGATCGCGACCGCCATGCCGACCGCCGCCGAGACGAAGTTCTGCACCGCGAGGCCGGCGGACTGGGTGAGTGGGCTCATCGTCGTCTCGGGCACGTAGGACTGCCAGTTGGTGTTGGTGACGAACGAGACCGCGGTGTTGAATGCCACCGCCGGACTCACTCCACCCAGGTCCCGGCCGAGCGGCAGGACACCCTGCAGTCGCTGCACCGTGTACAGCAAGAGCACGCTCGCGAGCGAGAAACCGAGCACACTCGCGGCGTATCCGTACCAGGTCTGTTCTGCGCGCGGATCGATCCGGCACAGCCGGTACATCAGGGACTCGATCCGCAGGTCCTTCCACCTCAGGTCGGTGTCGGTCGTGTACACCCTCGCCATGTAGTCGCCGAGTGGAACGTAGGCCAACGCCAGGACTGCAACGACCAGGCCGATCTGCAGTCCCGCGGCAACAGCTGGAGTCATCGGATCGTCAGAACCTCTCCGGATCGAGCAGCGCGATCAGCAGGTACACCACCAGTGCCGTCGTGAGCACGACGAGCGCGACGCTCGCCACCCCTGCCCAGGTCATCGGCTCTCACCTCGCACATGCAGCGCGCGCAGGACCAGAGCGCATACCAGGAACCCTGCCAGGATCAGCACCACGTACGCGGTGTCGGCCATGTCGTCTTCCCTTGTCGTAGACACGAATCAGGCGCCGATCGGCGCCCCGCACCACACTGTCGCACCGCGCCCGTCCGTGGACCGCGATCCATACGGAATCTTGACGCCCGCGGCCGATGTCCTGACGAATTCTTTACACCCCGGGTCCGGCGTCCCTGCGGCGCAGCGCCCGCGGGCCCCGACGCCGGAACGGCTCGGGGCCGCCGGCATCACCGCAGCGCCACG
>NZ_PCZU01000086.1:8942-53940 GCF_002887785.1 Rhodococcus sp. ENV425 | reverse complement strand
CACGCACGTCGGCCACCTCGTCGAGCGCGGGGGGAGCTGCTCACGGTCGTACGAGTAGCGGGTGCGCAGGTGCCCGAGCAGCCGGCGCCGATCGGTGTGCAGGTGCGCCCGGGCGCCCACCCAGCAGATCAACACGTTCGTGCGGACACCGCACCGCTGCACCGACCGCGGCTACCGCGACCGAATCGCGGAGTGCTGCTTCGAACATGTTGTCGCAGCCGGTGATCTGAACCTGCTGCTCTACGACGTGACTACCTTCTACTTCGAGGCCGAGAAGGAATACGACCTGTTCAGGCTCCTCGCCGCCTCAGTTCCATGCGGTACGAGTACCGACGTGGATTGAAATGAGAGGATGTGAACTCGACGAACTTGCCGTCCGCGTCGTAATAAAGACGCTCGATCAGCAGTATGGCGTCTCCAGCTTGACATCCGATCAGCTCAGCTTCGTGCTCGGGGGCGTTCATGGCGGTGATCTCCTGGCGCGCGCCCATGATCGGCTTGGTGAGGAGTTTTTCGGCCGCCCCGATCACGGTTCCTTCGCCGACCGACGGGACCCCGTCCGCGGCCAGTTTCGCACCGAGTTCGGGTTCGACGTAGTGACGTGTCAGGACGAAGGGGAGTCCCTCATAGGAACGTCGAACGGTGGCCTTGCTGACCTCGATGTACGGCAATTCCAATCGGGCCGCGATGGAGGGCTCGACGACGACGGTGAATGGTTCGATCACCTCGGTGTTCGTATCGGGCCAGACGATAATTTCGTCGAGGGAGCCGATCGAGCGGACATAGCGGCCCCGGGTGTCCTGTTGACGCCCGCTCACATAGGTTCCGCTGCCTTGGACGCGGTAGATCAGCCCGTCCGAGAGCAGTATCTGGAGCGCCTCACGCACCGTGTGGCGGCTGACGTTGTGGACCGACTGCAACACGCTTTCGGTGGGCATTTTCCGTCCCACCGAGTAGACACCTGCCTCGATGTCGGCCCGCAACTTCTCGGCCAACTCTCGGTACGCTGGGACACCACGCTCCGCGGGAGCGGCCTTCTTCGTCACCACGGGCTCCTCCTTCTCCCTGATGCGATCGGCAGGGTGTCATCCACCACACTAGCGCTCGTACGGATGAATCTTCAACGTGGGAGACTCGGTAACGGGAATTGACTGCAACAACAGCATATTCGTGGCGTCAGATTGCATGCTACTTCTGCTACCTCGCAAATTGATACCGATGAATCGAGTGTGGAGGTGTGACCGTCTGCGATCACACCTCCACACTCGGTCCTTCCGGCGCCGGAGTTGGGCGACCGATGGACGTCTGTCACCGCAGCACGACGGACCCGATACGGATGTGGGCCCTGTCGCGGTGGTGCTGGTGTCCCCGCCATCCATGTCGGCGGGCGCCTCAGGCCGTGGTCGGTTCCACCTCAGCAAGCAGTTCGTCGTTGTGGGCGCCGAGCTGGGGCGCCGAGTCGGTGCGTGGCTCCTCGTAGGTGTCGGTCAGGAACGGTGTCCGGATCATCCTTCGGCGACCGGCATACGGATCGTCGATCTCGAGGAACATGCGACGCGCGTCAAGGTGAGGGCACCGGTAGAGCTCGTCCACGGTCTGGGTTTCCCCGGCGGGAAGCCCATGGGCGGCGAAACGTTCGACGATCTCGCGGCGGGTGCGCGACCGTGTCCACCGTTCGACTTCGGGGCGGATCACCGATGCAAAGTTCTCGGCCCGGTGAACGACGGTGTCCAACAGTGGATGGTCGAGCAGGTCGGTCCGCTCGATTGCCACACACAGCCGCCGCCACATTTCGTGGGTGGGCAGAATCAGTGCAACATAACCATCCTCGGCCTCGAGGGCACCGAGTGGAGAGTAGCGATCCACCCCGCGCACTCGATGCTCGCCCGTGAAATCCCACAGCATCAGTTCGCGTTCGAGCAGGGACGCCACGGAGTCGTACATGCTCTGATCGACGAACGCGCCCACACCGGTATTCTGACGTCCCTGTAGAGCGGCGAGCACGCTGACGGTGGCGTGGACCGCGGTGAAGACGTCCGCGAAACCGGTCACCGTCGGCAGCGGCGGGCCCCCGGGTTCTCCGGTCACCGACATCAATCCGCCGACTGCCTGGATGGCGGTGTCGAAGGCCGGCCGTTCGGCAAATTCACCTCGATGCGTCCGCAACCGTCCGTAGCCGCTGATGGCGCAGTAGATCAGGCGTGGATTGGCCTCCTTGAGCGCTTCGTATCCGACTCCCATACGGTCGACGGCACCGGGACGGAGGTTTTCCACGACTACGTCCGCGGTCGCCGCAAGGGTCCGGTATCGGGCTCGGTCGCCTTCTGTGCTCAAGTCCAGCGTGACGGACTTCTTGTTGCGGTTGTAGCTCAGGAACCCGCCGCTCATAGATCCGGTCTCGGTCTGCTCGAGCGGATCGTAGATTCTGCGCGGATCGCCGCCGTCGGGCTTCTCGATCTTGATGACCTCCGCGCCCAGGTCGGCCAGCATCATCGCACAGTAGGGGGCGGCGATGTACTGGCCCATCTCGAGCACCCGAATGCCGTCGAGGGGCCTCACGTCAGATTCCTTCGGTTGCGTGCGGGACGAGCATCGGCTTGATGTCCTCCTGTGCCCGCATCCGCGTCAGTGCCTCGGTCGCCTGGTCGAGCCGGTACCGGTTCGGGACCAGTGCGCCGAAGTCGTACTTACCATGTGTGTTCTTCATGAAGTCGAGAGCCTTGCGATATTCGGCGATGTGCCCGGACCAGGTTCCCATGATGGTCAGCTGCTGTCGGGTGATGAAGCCGGGCCGGACCGGGACTTCCTTGCCTGGACCGTCGATCTGGCCGGTGACCATGTAGCGGCCGCCTTCCTTGATCATTCCCAGACCTTCTGGGAACGCGGTGCGTGCGCCGGAGAACTCGAAGACGACTTCGGCGCCGTGCCCGCCGAGCAATTCGCGGACCGCGGCGACCCGGTCTTCGGGTTCGGGATGTTCGGCGACAGAGACGAGGTCGGTTGCCCCGTACTGCTTGGCAATGGCAAGGCGGGTATCGGGAGCGCCGACGGTGATGATTCGTCCGGCGCCGAGATGATCGGCGAGGGCGGTAGCGAACAGGCCGAGCGGGCCCGCTCCCTGGATAACGACGGTTTCCCAGGGATTCATCTTGCCGATGCGTTCGAAAGAGTGCACAACTGTGCGCAGTGCGCAGCTGGCCGCCGATGCCCAAGAGGTTTCCACCTCGTCCGGCACGCGCACTCGTCCCGAATTGGGGAAGACATAGGCGTACTCGGCGAAGCCGCCGACCAGGTACGGGGGACGCTCGCAGTTGGTGAACATGTAGTACTGCCGGTTGGTGCACAGGGTGGGCTGGTTGTCGAACCGGCAGTGGTCACATTGGTTGCATGAAGCGTGGGTGAAGCAGATGCGATCGCCGATTTCGAGCGGTGTCCCGAAGGTGTCTCGCTCGGCGCCGTCACCGAATGCGATCACCCGCCCGACCATTTCGTGTCCGGGAATGACGGGTAGGTCCAGCGCCTGGCTGCCGCCGAGGGAGCCGTCCCATAGGTGCAGGTCCGAGCCGCACACCGTCGCTGCTTCGATACGGACCAGGAGTGCGCCCGGTTCCAGGGTCTGGGGTACCGGAATTTCGCGGATCTCGAGCGGCTCACTGTGCTTGGTGAGCACCGCCGCCTGGCTGGTCTTGGGGATGTCGAATGTGGTGGTCATCAGTTTCTGCTCCTGTTGGTTCAGCCGAGCTTGAACGGGTCACGGCTTTCACCGGTGAGTTCGACCCAGATGGATTTGGTCTGCAGATACGCGTCGAGGCCTTCGATGCCGTTTTCGCGGCCGATTCCGCTCTGCCCGAAGCCGCCGTACGGGACGTTGTTGGCGAGCACACGGTAGGAGTTGATCCAAATCGTGCCGGCATTGAGCCGGTGTGCCACGCGGTGCGCGCGTTGGACGTCCTTCGTCCACACCGCCGCGGCGAGTCCGTAGGTCGTGTCGTTGCCGAGTTGGACCGCCTCTTCTTCCGAGGTGAAGGTGATGACCGACAGCACGGGTCCGAAGATTTCTTCCCGTGCCACGCGCATCGAATTGTCGACGCCGCTGAGGATGGTGGGCTGGAAGAAGTACCCGTCGGCCAGTTCGGTGTCCTGCGGACGCTCTCCGCCGCACACCACTGTGGCTCCTTCGTCGACTCCGAGGTCGACGTAGTAGCGGACCTTCTCGAGTTGCTCGGCGAAGGCGATGGGGCCCATCTCGGTTTCGATGTCGAGCGGATCCCCCATCTTGATCTGGGGTGCGCGTCGTGCGAGTCGCTCGACGACGGTATCGCGGATCGATTCGTGGACCAGCAAACGGCTTCCGGCGATGCAGGTCTGGCCGGTGGCGGCGAAGATTCCTGCCATCACCCCGTTGACGGCCGCATCGATGTCGGCGTCGGGGAAGATGATGTTGGGGGACTTGCCGCCGAGTTCGAGGGTGACCTCTGCGATGTGGTCGGCGGCGCTCTTCATGACCGCGATTCCGGTGGCAGTGGAGCCGGTGAAGGTGACTTTGTCCACGCCGGGTTCGGCGGTCAGTGCGGCTCCTGTGTTCCCCGCGCCGGTGACGACGTTGAACACTCCGGGCGGGAAACCGGCTTCATCGACGAGCTTGGCGAATTCGAGGGTCGACGTCGGCGTCTGCTCTGCGGGCTTGGCGACAAATGTGCAGCCGGCGGCCAAGGCGGGCGCGAGCTTGCTCGCCAGCAGGAACAGAGGGCTGTTCCAGGGAAGGATCGCGGCGACCACGCCGACTGGCTCGCGGCGAGTGTAGGTGAAGAAGTTCGTCTGGGGCGCGGAGATGGTGTCACCGAAGATCTTGTCGGCAGCGCCGGCGAAGAACTCGTAGGTCGCCGGCAATCCGGCCATCTGGCCGCGCGTCTCGCGGATGACCTTGCCGTTGTCGGTGGTCTCGATACGCGCGAGCTCGTCTGCGTGGGGCTCGATCAGCGCCGCCAGTCTACGGATCAGGGCGCCTCGCTGCGCCGCGGACATCGATCCCCACGGCCCGGACAGCGCGCGTCGCGCGGCCGCGACAGCATTCTTGACATCTTCCGGTCCGGCGAGTGGGGCAGTGGCCCAGGCCCGCCCGTTGTAGGGGTTGACGGTCTCGAAAATCTCACCGGAGATGGCGTCGACCCATTCGCCGTCGATGTACATCTTTCGGTGTTGGAGTTCGCTGTTTCGCCGTTCGGCGATGGCGACGTTCTCGGTCATAGTGCTCTTTCTCGTTTCTCGGCCGGATCGAGTGCCCGGCACTGTTGAATTGGGAGCGTCGGTTTCGGGTTTCGATGTACCCCGCATGTCGAGGGGGACGACTGGAAAAGAGCTGTCCTCACGTTCTGACGGAGATGCCCGCCAAAGTCGCACGGATCAACGGGTCGATGGACGGCGCGTCGGGCAACGTGGCCACGCTGTCGATCAAGGTTTCCAGTTCCTTTGTGGACAGCGGAATTTCGTCTGCGAGGCGTTCGGCATTGCGTACGACGCCGTCGGTGTCCCACGACAGCATCGCATCGGAGTCCTCGATGGCGTCTCGGACCGCGGTCCCGTCGACCAGGCCCACAGTGGCGTGTGCGGTTTTCGCCGGGCGTGCCGACTCGCCGACGAGGTCGATCTTGCCGATGAGGTCGAGCACCTGCGGATCGGTGAAGTGTTGCAACAGGCCGTAGGTGATGTCGCCGTGGACGAGCCCGGTTGCGAAGGCGAATCTGGCGCTCATCAGTGTCTGTGAGGTACTGGTGAAGGGCCCGCGCGAGGGCATGCCCGGATAGGTTGCCTCGCGTTCGTTCATCTGCAGCCGGATCGATGCGACCTCGTCGGCGTGGAGACCGGACTCGCGCAGCCGCACCGCGAGCATGGCCGGCGCCTGATTGAACGCACACACCGGGTAGGGCTTGAAGGTTACTTCGAGCATGTTCCAGGACCGCCCGAGGTCGCGGGCGATCATTTCCGCTGCCTCACGCGATCGCGAGAAGCAGTCGAGGAATCCCGCTTCGGCTTCGAAAGCGGCCCGCGAGCCCGCAACTCCGGCTTCGGCAAGTTGCGCTGCCATCAGTCCACTCGTCGCCGCAATTCCCGACTGGAAATGCCATTCGTCAGTTCCGGCACCGAACGATTCGGACGTGCCACCCGAGATCGATGCGGCGATCGCCAGCGCGGAGGTCGTGCGTTCGCCGCTCAGGCCGCGGATTCGTGCGACGGCGGCAGCGGCAGCTACCGGTCCGAACACCGCCGTGGCGCGAAAGGGCGGGGTGGTCAGGTCCGTGAGTGGCTTCGACAGCGCGATGCCCACCTCGTAACCCGCGACGACCGCTGCAAGCAGAGTCCGACCGTCGACAGCGCTGGCCTCTGCTGCCGCCAGAGCGGCGGGTACGACGCTTACGCCTGGATGGAACGTGCCATGTGTGTCCTCCTGCGCCCGGGCATGTAGATGCACTCCGTTGATGAAGGCCGCCGTCGAGGCCGGATGCCACTGGCCGGTCACCAGCGAGCGGGCGTATCCCCGGCGGTTCGGTGGCGAGCTCACTCCGGGGGTAACCTGCTCGGCCCGTCGCCCGAAGCCAGCGGCCGAGCCGGCCATCCCCACCGCCAAAGCGTGGATGAGGCACCCTTTCGCCCGCTCGACGACTGGTAGCGGAAGCGCATCGACCTCCAGATCTGCGGCGAAGGCGCCGAGTCGTTCGGCGATCGTGCTGCCAGCCATGCGCACATCCCTTCCGTGATTCGTGGACACGTCAGTTGCAGTTCCTGCCGGAGCTGCCCGCGGAAGCGGATCCGACCACCACCGTTACACAATTTGTCCGTATGACTTGAGACACTATTGCGCAACGATGCGTCTGTCAATCACGACGCGAATCGAACCCGTCCACCTCCTGGATCCGACCACGACGGTCCCGCTATTTGACGGTAATTGCCTGTTCAAGACGTTTCCGTTGTCCAAGTTCCACGTAGCGGCGAACCCGCCCACTCCAAGGGGTTGACGCAAGCGTCGACCATGACTACCTTCCAATCATCCGTACAACTGTGGCTCATCTCACTGTGGGCCGCCAGGGCGGAGGATCATGGGCGCGCCAGAAACACCATCAGATTCGCGCAGGACCAAATTCACGTCGTGGCGAAAGAAGTCCACGACGCTTCCCGAGGAGACCTCGATGACGAACCCACCCCCCGTATTGCCGTCACCCCCCACCACTCCGGGAGAGGCGCCGACGACTGATGCGCTGACCTCATCGGGGACGCTGGCACCCCGGGTGTCTCGACGCGTCGCCGTCGCCGCGGGCATCGGCCACTTCCTCGAGTGGTTCGACTTCGCGGTGTACGGGTTTCTGGCCGCGACCATCGGACAGCTGTTCTTTCCGTCCGGCAACGCCACGACGTCGCTGTTGGCCTCCCTCGCCGTTTTCGGCGTCGCGTTCCTCTTTCGTCCGCTCGGCGGGCTGCTGATAGGGGCTTTCGGCGATCGTGCCGGTCGCCGCGCGGCGCTCTCGCTCGCGATTGTCGTCATGGGCATCTGCACGATCGGCATCGGCGTCCTGCCGACGTACGCCACAATCGGCGTCGCTGCTCCCGCTCTTCTGGTGCTCCTTCGGTGTGCCCAAGGTTTCTCTGCGGGTGGCGAATACGCGGGCGCGGCTGCCTTCCTCGTCGAATATGCACCGGCCCGCCGGCGCGGGCTGTGGAGCAGTGTGGTCTCCGCCGGCGCCGGCATCGGGGTCATGGCCGGGGGTGCGGTGACCTTGCTGTTGACGGCCCTGCTGTCCGACGACCAGATGACGAGCTGGGGGTGGCGTGTCCCCTTCCTCGTCGCCGGCCCACTGGCCGTCCTGGGTCTCTACGTCCGGCTCCGGCTCGAGGACACTCCCGTGTTCCAGGAGCTCCAGCGCGCTCACGAGGTCGAGCATGCCCCGCTGCGCAACGCCGGCAAGCACAGTCGATCCGGAATCCTGTTGGTGTTCGTCTGCACCGCGGTGACCGGCCTCGGTTTCTACTACCTCGCAACCTTCGTGGTCACCTTCCTCAGTGTCGAGGTCCACATGGCCAAGACCTCCGCCCTCGAACTCGCGGTGCTCGGATTGCTCATCTACTCACTCATGTGCCCCGTCGCAGGCATGATCGGCGACCGCATCGGCCGCCGACGCACGATGCTGCTCGGCGCCGTCGGCATTGCTCTGACCGCGGTCCCCTGCTTCGCGCTGCTCTCGACCGGCACCTGGTACCTCGCACTGATCGGTCTGGCAATCCTGGCGGCGTTCGAGGCACTGGCCAATGTCATGCTCGGAGTTCTCATGGTCGAGCTCTTCCCGGCCCGACTGCGGGTGACGGGTAGCTCGATCGGCTTCAACGTCGCGCAGGCTCTCATCGGCGGGCCCGGCCCGTTCATCGCTACCGCCATCGCGGCGGCGGCCGCGCTCATCGTCGCTCCCGCCTTCTATCTGGTCGCGGTTGCAGCGCTGTCGTTCTTGATCCTGCTGCGGTATCTCCCCGAGACTCGCGGAGTGTCGCTGTTAAGTGACGAAGCACCCTCGGTGAGGGACTGACAGGCAGGCATGATTGTGGAGACGCATTCGAATCTGAAGCGTCCCGCGTACCGGCTCGTCGCCGAACAACTTCGGCGGCGAGCCGAACGCGGTGAGTACGCCGTGGGTGACAAGTTGCCTACCGAGGATCAACTTCGGCACACTTTCGGCGTCAGCAGGCACACGATCCGGCAAGCAATCGGACACCTGGTCGAGGTGGGCATGGTGCACCGTGTTCAGGGCAGTGGCACGTATTTGATTGGGTACGAGACGAACTCCGTTCGCTATCAGCGTGCGATCGGATCGCTCGACGAGATCATGAGCTGGCCCGGTACCACCACTCGGTTGCTCGAGCCTTTCCGGCGGGGGGTGAGCGAGCCTGCGATCGCTCGTGACCTCGGCGCGGACATCTCAGATGTCCGCTGTGCCCTCGTCCAGCGCTGCTACAACGATGCGCCCTTCGCCCTGACTCGGCACTACATGGTTTCCTCATTGGCGGACAACGTGATCGATCGGGCAGCATGGGAGACCGACAGCACGATCATTCAATCGGCGGAGCGGTTACTGCCCGAGGGCATCGTCTCGGCGACCCAGAGCATCCACGCCACTCGAGCCGAAGAAGCTGAGAGCGAACTGATCGGATGCTCGGTAGGGGACGCCGTCTTGCTCATCGAGCGGCTGTACCACGACGCCGGTGGGCGGCCGGTCGAGTTCACCGCCTCCCGCTTCAATCCCCGCCGCTACAGCTACCGGATGGACCTGCGCCGGCACCGCTGATCGGGACGTCCGCGGTCCGCTCCGAGCCACCACGAAGTGGTCGGGGTGGCAATCGATTACACGGTTGACCTACCAGGAACGCACGAAGGAGGCGGTGTGGGTCGAGAGACGAGCACCGATATCGGTTCGATCGACGTCGTCCGGGATCGGTATGTCCCGCCCCGGCGAGTGATTATCATTCTCACCGCCACGGCTGTCACCGCGGTAGGACAGATGTACTCGGTATTGGCGCTGTTACCGCAGATGGCCGCTTCCTTCGATGTCAACCCTGCACAGGTGACGGCGACCTCCACTGTGTTCGGCGTCGCCTATGCTGTCGGGTTCCTCGCGGCGGGGCCGCTGGCGTCGCGATTCGGTTCCCATACCGTGATGTCTGTGGGTCTGTGCACCGCTGCCGTCACCACGCTGCTGGCAGCCCTTCCTTCCACGCTGCTTCTCGAACTGATCGCTCGCGCGGGGCAGGGCTGCGCGGCAGCCGCCTTCGCCCCCGCCGCGTTCACGTATATTGCCGAGAACATCGATCCGCGCCAGCGTCTGCTGGCATTGAGCTGTTTGACCAGCGGTTTCCTCGGAGCGGCGGCAGTCGTTCCCGTCGCCGCACAGGTGATCGCTGTTGCGGCCGGTTGGCGCGCGGTCTTTGTGCTCGGTGCGGGTGCGCTCGCGGTGGCCGCCGTGGTCGTTGTTGTGTTCGTTCCGAGGGCGCGGGCCATCCGCCACCCCCGTGGTGCGCGGCTCTTCGGGGTCTTGGTGACGATTCTGGGCAGGTGGCGGTTGGTCGCGCTGTTCGGTGCTTCGGCCACATTCCTCGGAGGGTATGTCAGCGTCTTCACCACCATCTCGCTGGTGGGCCCGCCGTCGGTTGCCGGAAATCCCGAGGCCCTGCAGGTGCTGCGCTTGATCACCGTGCCAGCACTTCTCGTCATTCCATTTCTGGGTCGAGTACTGAGGCGGTGGCGACCGGCCCGCCGGGGCGCGGCGGCGTTGGGTGTGGCGGCGATGTCCGTGGCCGCCGGATCGGTGTCGTCGGACTACCTGATAGGACTGTCGATAGCGGTGTTGCTGCTCGTGGCGGCGATTTCCGCTACGGCGTCAGCCATTGTCGAGTCACTTCTGGTGCAGGTGCGTCCGGAGGAAACGGGCGGTGCAACGGCACTGTACGGATCCTTCACCTTTCTCGGTGCCAGCGCCGGACCAGCCCTCGCCTCGGTGGTCAGCCCTTGGGGTTTCCGGATCGGCATGCTTGCCGCGGCCATCTGGCTCGCCATCGGGGCGGGGTTGATCCTCGTCTCTTCCGCAGGAGCCGGGGCCCGACGATCGATTCAACACGGCACCGAGGGCGCTGTGTCATCCCTGCGGTAGGGAGCTCAGGGCAGGCCGGCATCAGCCGCGAGCGCGGCCGACACGAATTCGTCCGGCAGGTCCGACGACAGCGGCGGATGGCTGGGGGGATGGACGTTGCCGGCGATTTGTCGGAGGGTGTCCATGACGTGTACTCCGCCATCGGCGAGAAACCGCACCAACCCGGCTTTCGCGCATTGGGCTGCTACCCCGGTGAGCAGGCTTCCAGCCTCTTCGCTACGGCCGGATGCGGCGAGGCAGCCGGCCAGCAGCCTGCGGGCCCGTAGCTCAGCCCGGTGGCGTTCGCTGCCCGCAAGTCGCTCCGCCCACTCTCCGGCCCACCGGCATGCGAGCTCGGTATTCGCCAGGGATCCGGTTCGCACCAATCGCGTGATGGCCGCCTCCTCCCGGTTCTGCGCGATAACCTCGTCGAGACCGGACACCTGCTCCGCACGTTCGGCGTAGGTGAGATCTGCAGTCTGCGAGGCATCTGAGGATGGTAGGACGAGATCCAGGCGCACCGATTCGTTGACGATGGAGCTGTAGAGCCTCGGCAGTTGCATCTGCATGGAGAATCGTGCTCCCTCGTCCAGTCGTGCAACGGCCGCTGACTGGTCGCCGTGTATCACTTTGATTCGGGCTCCGACGACGTACCGGGCAATCTTCAAGTCGACAGCGCCCGCGTGTGGTCCGAGGTCGTATCCGTCGTCGAGTAGTCGCTCGGCCTCGGCGGTGTGTCCCTGTTCGTACAGAACTTCACCGAGGAGCCCGCCGGCTAACCGAGCGGTGTAGGAGCGTCGACCATCCACTTGCTGAGCGATCTTCATCGCGGTGCGGAAACTCGCTTCCGCCAGCTTCACATCCAGTTGCTCGAAGGCCGCTATACCCACCCAGCAGTGTCCGTGTACCGAGTTGTACGGTCCGTTGTTCCGCTGGTGATACGCTGCGGCCCAGTGCTGAAGGGCATAGGCGGCGCGGTAGTCCGCCCGACAGATCTTGGCGAACGTCGCAACGTTCGCTGCGACGGATACGACCCACGGCCGGAAGTCATCGGGACGATCGAGACACGGACGCACCAAGTCGTCGATTCGCGAGGCTCGGTCTGCACGCAATTCCACGACCGCTCTGATCACCGAGGCTTCGGCACGCAGCGCGGGGGTCTCCGACGCGCTGAGGTGGGTGAGCGCGGTATCGACGCGGTCAAGTGCCTGCAGAGCGGGGCCGGGGTTGTAGAGCAGGATGTTCGACCACGCGGCGGCGAGTTGCAGCCGCGGATTGGACATTGTGCTGTCTGTCGGCAGCTTGTCGACAAGTCCACGCAACGTCGACATCTGCGAATGCTCGAGCAGATACGTCCCGTCGCGTTCGACCAGTTTCACTGCACCGGCCGTATCGCCGGCACGCAGTGCGTGATCGACTGCTTCGCTGAGAAAGCGGTGCTCGGCGAACCAGGTGGATGCGGATCGATGCAACTGCGCCGATCGCCCGGGGAACTCGGTGTCGAGTCGGCCACGCAGGAATTCTGCGAACATGTGGTGGTATCTGAACCAGTGCCCTTCGTCGTCGACTCGGCGCAAGAAAAGGTCACGCGCTTCGATCAGCTCGAGCATCGCCTGACCGCGTCGCACATCGGTCAGGGTCGAGGCCAGGTCGGCGCAGATGCGGTCGGGGATGGCGGTGGCCAGTAGGAATGCGCGCGTATCCGTATCGAGGGAGTCGAGGACGTTCTCGGCGAGGAAATCACCGATCGCGTGGTGGCGGCCCGAGAGGTGGGCAATGAACTGGGCAGGGTCCGCGGACGAGCGCAGAGAAATCGACGCCAGCTGTATGGCGGCGGCCCAGCCGTCGGTCGACCTCGCCAGGTCGGCGATGTCCTCTGTTGCCAGGTCCAGTCCCGAGGCTTCCATGAGGAAGCTGCGTGTTTCATCTTCGTCGAATCGCAATACTGCCGAATCGATCTCGACTAGTTCGTTGCGAACGCGCATCCGGCTCATCGGCAGTCCAGTTTGCGTGCGACTGGTCACGATGATCTGGACGTGGTGGCAACCGTTGTCCAGTAGGTACGTCAGCGTAGCCACACTCGAGGGATCCGAGACCCGATGCCAGTCGTCGAGGACGAGAGCCAGGTGTTGGTCTTGATCGTGCAGTGTGTTGATCAACGTTGTCAGCACGTGTGGGCACGCGCGGTCACCGTGTGCTTCGAAGGTGTCACGTAATTCGGTCGCCAAGGCCGGCAACGCGGTGGTGATGGCTTCGATGAGATGTGCGAGAAACCAGAGAGGATTGTCGTCGTCTCGGTCGATGGTCAGCCATGCGGTGGCAATGCCCTCGTCGGCGAGCTGATGGAGCCACTGTGCCGCTGCGGTGCTCTTTCCGTAGCCGGTGGGTGCGTGGATGACGGTCAGGCGTCGCCGTCGATCGGTGTGAAGGGCCTGCATCAGACGGTCCCGGGTGACCAGCGTACGGCTCGGTGGTGGGGGTCGGAATCTGGTGGCGGGTGTTGGGGGTGCCGAGTACCGGCCGGAGGGCATCGGGGTCCGTGAGTGCGGTGCCGGGAATCCGAATCCGAACGCTGGTGAAGTGTAGTCCGGAGCGGCACCTGAGTCTGTCGCGCTCCCTTCGGCGTTGTGGTGGGCGCGGCGTAATTGGTCGGCGAAGTCGGCTGCCGTGCTGGGACGATTGCCGCGATCGCGTGCCATCGCGTGCTCGATCACAGTGCAGACCTCCTCCGGAATCTCTCCATACCAGTCGCGTAGCAGGGAGCCGCTCGGATTGGTGATGCGCCGAAACTGGTCGATCAGAGGCTCTCCGCGGCGCCGCTCGAAGGCCGCGTGCCCGGTGAGCGCGCAGAACAGAGTGGCTCCGAGGCTATAGATATCGCTCGCCGGGCTGGGGGGACGCCCGAGTAACACGTCGGGGTCGGTGTAGGCGGGTGACCCGGTGACGACACCGGCCGCGGTCTCGAACCCGCCGGCGATGCGCGCGATGCCGAAATCTGTCAGCTGCGGCTCTCCGTAGGTGTCGATCAAGATGTTCGCGGGTTTGACGTCTCGGTGCAGGATGGATTGCTGGTGGGCAGTCTCGAGCGCGTCGGCCACCTTGATACCGAGGTGTAGGACACGGGGCCAGGGGATCGGACCCGACTCGATCAGCGACTGAAGGGAGCCCGGCTCGTGGTACTGCATGACGAGGTACGGGTGACCGGCACCCGTCGTCCCGACGCGATAGATGGTGACAATGTTGGGGTGCCCGGATAAGCGTCCCATTGCTCTTTGCTCACGGAGAAACCGATCCACGCCTTCCGGGTCGTGATAGGTCGTGAGCACCTTGATCGCTACGACGCGATCGAGAGCCCGCTCTTCGCAGCGATAAACCACACCGAAGCCGCCCCGTCCGATCTCGGTGGCGCCCTCGAATCCCTCCGCAGCCAGCTCCGTGGCGATGGCTGCAGTCTGGTCGCGCTGCGTTGCCCCCGGATCGGTCTCGGCCACCTACGACCTCGAACCGGCACCTGGTGCCTTGAATCGGCTCATCACCCACCTCGCGCCTACTGAATCAAGGATAATCTGGTAGCCGACCGAACCGGCCCTGAACGCGTCAATACACGCTCGATGACCGCGATGGTGGCTGAGGAGGGGTCAAGCAGGATTCGCGGCCTCGTCCGCGGCACTACCCGTCATCCCCCACCCTGTGTGGGCGGGTGCGGAGCATCGAATCGAGGGCCGTAACCGTGTCAATCGTTACTGGGAGAACGATGGCGCTCCCAGCACCGCATCTCTGAAGGACCGACGACCTGTCATCGAAGCCTGTGTGAACCTCGACCCCGTCTCCCGCAGCACGATGGCCCTGTCGGCTCCGACCCCGTTGGCGTCGTCGATGGCGGCAGTCGAGCCAGACGCGTACAGCCACCGTGCGGTGCAAGATCGCGGTCAGTGCGTTGGCCAGGTAATAGCGGTGGCACGGCACGGGACCGCCGCGAGGGACCAGGTGGCGGTCAACTGCGAACGTTCACCTCGAGCAGGTGCCGCGGTGACCTGCGTTTCGATCCGGTCCATGCCGACCTCGGTCGGGTGGCAGAGAGGGACTGTTCGGTCGCTCTGCTGCCCGTGGGGCACGCGGACGGGAGCTCGCGTGCGCTGGGCTGCAGTATGCCGGTGCTGCTGGGCGGTAGGTGGCGCCCTCGGATCGGGCTGGTGTGCATGGATCGGATTGTGGTCTACCTCGGGACGGACACCGATGTCACGGAAGGAGATCGTGCGGTGTTGTTCGAGGAACTGAGGGCACCACCGGGGGCGCGCATCGGTGGGCTCGCGCGTTCGGAACGACCCCCGCCGAGATCCTCGGCGGACTGCGTAGTCGGATCGAGTGGCGTTATATCATTGGCGCGCAGCATATTTCCGGTTCAGAGCGCCGCGGGTGCGCTGTCCACCGAGCGGACGGAACAGCACACCCGCGGAAATTGTCGTGAGTGCCGGTCAGTTAACGTGTCGCACCGAGCCGGTGTTCCCGGTCGGTATCGGCCGGTCGCTGCCCGGCATCGTCGATCGCACATGGTCTCCTGCTGAGCGCGATCGTCGAGACGGCCCCAGCCACGCTCCAGAGTGCGAGCCAGGTGCAGATCAGCCAGGTGGAGTGCGTCCAGCTATAGAACAGCGTCGCCATGAAGGGGGCGGTGCCGCCGATGACGCTGACCGACAGCGCCTGACTCAACGCGACGCCGCTGAACCGGACATCGGCACTGAATCGTTCCGCGAGGAAGGCCGGCTGCGGGGCTTGCAGTGCCGAATGCACCACCGCCAGCATGAAGGTGATACCCAAGAACGCGGCCCAGCCCGATCCGGTGTTCATCAGCGCGAACAGCACGAACCCTCCGAACAGGGCGGTGAAGCACCCGGCGAGAAGGACAGTACGGCGTGAGAACCGGTCACTCAGATGACCGGATACCGGCAGACTTATCAAATAAACGATCGATGCGGCGAGCAGTGCCTTGAGCATCGTGGTACGGCTGATATCCAGGATGGTGGTGCCGTAGGAGACGGCATAGGTGGAAACCAGATAGAACAGGATGCCTCCGGGAGCAATGACGCCCGCGGCCCATGCGACGTCCCGCCATTGACTGCGCAGTAGTGTGCGCACCGGGGTGCTTTGCTGGGCCGATGCAGTCTGCAGTTCGGTGAAGTCCGGGGTTTCCTCGACGCCGAGGCGAATGAACATCGAGATGGCGAAGAGTCCGGCGCTGAGCAGGAACGGAATCCGCCATCCCCACGTTTCGAAAGCGTCGCCGGAGATGTGGTCACTGACGGTGACGGCGATGGTCGACAACAGGAGTCCACCGGGCACCCCCATCTGGACGGTGCTGCCATACAGCCCACGCCGGCGCGGGGGTGAATGCTCGACGAGCATCAGTGCAGCTCCACCCCACTCTCCGCCCATCGCGATGCCTTGCACGAAACGGAGAGTGACCAGCAGGAGCGGTGCAAGCCAGCCGACTTGCTCAAATGTCGGAAGTATGCCGATCAGAACCGTTGCGGTGCCCATCATCAACAGCGAGACCACGAGCGTCTTGCGCCGGCCGACCTTGTCACCCATTCCGCCGAAGAGCACGCTGCCCAATGGCCTCGCCAGGAATCCCACCGCGAAAGTCGCGAAGGAGGCGAGGGTCCCCGCCAGCGGGCTGTATGACGGGAAGAACAGGGGTCCGAACACGAGGGCTGCGGCGGTGCCGTACAGGAAGAAGTCGTAGTACTCGAGTGCGGTGCCGGCGAATCCTGCTGCAGTAACACGAAGCATCTTTGCGGTGGAGCGTTTTTCACGCACGCTCATGATGGTTCCTCCAGAGAGAACAGTAATGTGAGGAAGCGGCAACCGTGGCGTAGTGCACGGTTTCCGGGAGTCGGGCAACGTTCACGCGGACTGTCCTCCGTCGATCATGATCGGCACCGGTGACGACGATGCTCGACGGGAGACCAGGTAGTCCACGGATGCTCGATGACCGTCCGGCCGGATCTACCAACGCGGTAGGGCATCGAGGAAGGTCGTCAGCGCGGTTGTCACGGCATCGGGGCCTTCTTCAGTCACCAAGTGACCCGCGCCTGGGATTCGGGCAAAGGCCGATCCCGGTATCCGGGCATGCATCCGTTCGGCAGCTGCAATGTCGATGCCGTTGTCGTCCTCACCGTGCACGATGAGGGTCGGGATCTCTATCTCCGGCAGGCGGGAAAGGCGTTCGTGCTTGCCGATCCACGAGTTGTATTCGCCCCACACCGACCGCGATGGTCTGGTCCGCCACTTGCGCACCCACGAATCGACCAAATCGGGACGGTTCGCGATGGCCTGCGGACCGAAAATGATGGGAACGAAGGTTTGTGCGAAGCTTGCGGAGATGGGGGCTTCGCTCTTCATGGGTCGGAATACATCGGCGAACCGAGCCTTCTCCTCGCTGGTATAGGCGTCAGCCATCGTGTCCATCAGGACCAGCCCGGCCAGCCGTTCAGGGTGCTTCAGGGCCAGTTCGATCGCCATGAAACCGCCCACGGACATTCCCACCAGTACGAATCGGTCGATTCCTGCTCGGGCGGCCACCTCCAGGCAATCGGAGACCAGCGAGTCGAGGTCGTAGTCGGTGGCATATTCCGATGTTCCGGCCCTGCTGGTGTAGGCGATGGTTCGGTAGCGATCGGCCAGAGCAGCGGTTTGCTCGGTGTACATGGTCCGATCCAGGAGCGTGCCGTGGGAGAAGAGCACCGCTGGTCCGTGTCCCTGGTCTACAACGTCGAAAACCTTCATCGGCTCTTCCCTTTCACGTCATTGGGCCTGAGGCGGAGGGCCGAGGCACGGGGAGGTTGTGTTCGACAACGGCGGCGAAATCCTCCGGATCGCTCGGAGTGTGCGGGGGAGCATGTCAGTGCAGCAGGTCTTCGAGGTTGGAGTTGAGCGCCTTCGGTCGCGGAACCAGCCACAGACCGATCAGCGCGATCAGCGGCAGTACGGCACCAAAGACGATGACCAGTACATTCCAGCTGTAGACGGTCAGCAATGGAGCGACGATGAGCGCAAGAGTTCCGTAGCTGGCCCACAACATGCCAGAACCCCATGCTCCACCCGTGCCACGAATACGGGTGGGAAAGGCTTCTTGCAAGAAGTTCGAGGATCCGCCCCATAGCCCGATGGTGATCAAGACGTAGACGACGAACCAGGGCAAGATCGTCGACGGTGTGGCCAGGTACACCATGAAGATGGCGCAGACAGATCCGAGCACTCCGACGGACGTGAGGGTGTAGTGGGCGCCTTTGCCCCGCGTGAGGAAACTGGCGGCGAGGATGGTGACGATACCGAGCCAGTTTGCCCAGGTTATTGCGCGGTTGGCCTCGAGAAACGAGATGTCCTTCGCCTGCAGGAAGCTCAGTCCGAAATAGGACATGATGGCGTATTGGGGCACGATGAAGAGGAAGAACAGGGTTACTCCGATGGTGCGGCGACGCATATCCGCTGCCCACAGCTGAGCGAGCACACTTTTCTCCGTCTTGGCGACATCAACGTGGAACTTGCTCGCCCCCGTCCGACGGGCATGCTGGAGGTCCTGGAAGTGCGGTGTTTCCTTGATGACGAAGAAGACCGCGATACCGAAGGCCAAGGGGAGTACGCCGACGATCCAGAACACCGCCCGCCATCCCATGCTGGCTGCGATGTGTTCGGAGAAGAAGGCCGATGTTCCGAATCCGATGGCCCACCCCACTGGTACGGCCCCGGTCATCCATCCCCGGTGCTTCGCAGGTACTGACTCGGCAATGAGCACGGTGGCCAGTCCCCACGAAACGTACCCGACTGTTGCGATCGACCGCATTACACCGAATGACACAGTGTTCCATGAGAATCCAGCAAGAATCGTGAACGCAGAGCAGATTGCGATAGCTGCGACGAAGAGTGGCTTACGACCGAAGCGGTCCGTCAACGGGCCGATGAGGAACATGGCGATGACGCCGCAGGTGAAGAATCCGGCCGCATAGATGTACCCGACGGCATTGTCGGAGAACCCCAGACTCTGCTGGATGAGGGGATAGCTCGTGGGGAAAATCGCGGCGTCGGCGGCGATGGTCGCGTAGCCGAGCACCCCGAGCACCATGACAGCCCAGTGGTAGGGCCTCAGGCGGTTGCTCTCCGCGGAAAGTGGAGTGGATGGGCGTTCGCGCAAACCATCGTCGATGGCTGTTTCTGACATCGGGGCTCCTGGGGACATCGAGGAGGAGGGGATCACGCAGTGGCGTGCGCCACACAGTCTGCGGTTTTTTGCATCATTTATCAAGTGTGCAGCCACGAGGGGAGTCGGGAGTGGCACGTATGACCGCTCTGAACTGGTACTTTTACCGACAGGACGGTGCGGCTAGGGTTCAGGTCGACGAACATCCCCCGGATATTTGATACAAGTTACCTGCTCCTACGGGGAAGGAAGGTGGGGGAGTGCCGACACCCCGGCCGATCGCTGTCACTCGCGGAACGAGACCGATCTCGGCGCAGCGGATGGTCCGTCCTCCACCGTGCCATGAGGGGCCCGGCATTCAGACGGGCTGGATGACCGGCAGCCCGACGCGCGGCTCTTCACATCCGTGGTCAGCTCACCGCGTTTCTTCCCACGTCGATGGCGCGGGCCCTGGACGCGCTGGACATCATCGAACGGTCGAGAGCGCAAGTTACGCGCGCGTACACGGGCCGAAGCCATCGCGCTGGGGTGGATGCAGCAGCAACTCGACCTGCCGAGTTTCGGACGCACTCGCCCGCCAGGTCACCGGCCGGTTCACCGTCTCAGCCCGGCCGGTGACCTGCGCCGTCTTCCGACGTGTCTGTTCGCCGTCCTCAGTCGTCGTCGGCGAGGATGCCGTCGCGCTTGAGCTTGGCTATCACGTACTCGCCCTCGAACTGAACATGTTCGCGCGACGCAGCCTCCGCTGCTGCCCCGTCCCCACGCTTCAAGGCGTCGAGCATTTTCTGGTGACTCCGAGTGGCTTCGGGACTCGCGCCGGGCGGTGCCTCGTACACGGCCCGTGGCAGGTTCTTGGCCAGCTGCCGCAGCACCGACAACAGGCGCCGGCTGCCACCCGTCTGGTTGATGAGGGCGTGAAACTCCCAGTTCAGATTATGAAGCACGTCAGGATCGTCGCTGTTCTGCATGAGTTCGTGTAGCTCCTGCAACCGGGCAAGCGTTGGCTGGGTGATACGGGACGCGGCGCGTCGTGACGCGAGCCCCTGCACCATTCCGTAGATTCGGTAGTGATCGTCGATGTCCTCGCGCCGGATGGGGACAACATAAGAACCGCGATGCGGCTCGGAGTCGATCAATCCTTCGGCCTCGAGAGTGATGAGCGCTTCCCGAACCGGCAGACGACTGACGCCGAGATCTTTGGCGATTTGGTCCTGCGGCACTCGCTGTCCCCGAATCAGAGACCCGTCGAAGATCATATTCTTGATGTAGTCGACGACCTGACCACTCATGTTTCGTCGCGCCACCTGCGGACGAGCGTCCTCACGCCGGCCACCGTTCTGTGCAGCACGAATCGGTAGATCGATTCCGGCGTCAGACGCAGTCATCTCGACTCCTAATTTGATCAATCATCAACACGGGCTAGTGTACGTGATCCGTAGGGGGCGCCGCTGACGCATCGCCGCGTGCAACACGCCGCCGCACGCCAATCGTCCCCCAAGTAGCGCATCGACGGCTCTGACCAGCGGGTTTGTGCAGTTCGTCGGCCGACCGCTTCTCCTGGCCCGGTACTTCGCTGTCCGCGGCGCCGGGGCCGGACTCGACTTCGAGGCCACGCGGGCGTAACGTGAGTCACATCTGATGTATCACATATCCAATCTGAGAGGCATGATGACACCCATCGCATCGACCGATCACCTTCTCTCCTCGGCTGTCGTCAACCGCCTGAAGACCGCCCCGCACGTCTTCATCGATGGCGGACAGCGCGCAGCGCGCAGCGGCGAGGAGATGCCCGTCTTCGACCCGGCAACCGGGCGCCAGATCGCGGTTGCGGCTTCCGGAGGAGTGGACGACGTCGCCGACGCGGTCGACGCGGCCCGGCGCGCGTTTGCCGAGTCGGCCCCGTGGCGGCAGATGAGCCCCCTCGACCGCGGACGCATCCTCCACCGGATCGGCGATCTGATCTACCAGCACGCCGATGACTTCGCTCAGCTCGAGGTCCTCGATGCAGGGAAGGTCCTCGGCGCAGCACGAAACATCGATGTCGAGTTCGCCGCGCGGGCGTTTCACTACTACGCCGGCTGGCCCACCAAGATCGTCGGTTCGACCGTCCCGGTATCTCATCCGAGTATCCACGTGCGCACCGAACGCGAACCGGTCGGAGTGGTGGGCGCGATCACCGCATGGAACTTCCCACTTCTGCTGTGCGGATGGAAGATCGGCCCCGCACTTGCCTCCGGGTGCACGATGGTCCTCAAGCCTTCCGAAGAAACGCCCCTGTCGGCGTTGTGGCTGGCGGAACTCGCCGGCGAGGCCGGACTGCCCCCCGGCGTGCTCAACGTCGTTCCCGGCGCCGGCGGGACCGCTGGTCAAGCCTTGGTTGCCCATCCTGGGGTCGACAAGCTCACATTCACCGGCTCGACGAAGGTCGGCAAGCACATCGCTCGCCAAGCCGCGGCCGACGTCAAACGGGTGACACTCGAACTTGGTGGCAAGTCCGCCAACATCATCCTGCCCGACGCCGACGTGACGGAGGCGGTGACCGGTTCTGCGGGCGGCATCTTCTGGCACTCCGGTCAAACCTGCAGCGCACCATCACGATTGTTCGTACACAGAGACATCCATGACGAGGTCGTCGAGCAACTCACCGCGATCGCCGGGCAGTTGAGGATCGGACATGGACTCGACGAGGGTGTCGATTTCGGCCCTTTGGTCAACAATGCGCAACTCGAGCGCGTCCGGGGATACGTCGAACGTGCAAAAATCAAGGGCGCCAAGGTCTATCAGGCTGCTCAGGTTCCCGGCGATCTGACCGGGCACTTCCACCCTCCGACGATCATCGCCAATGCGACCGACGACATGGAATGCGTACGTGAGGAGATCTTCGGTCCGGTTGTCGTCGTTCTCGCCTTCGACCACATCGACGAGGTCATCGAGCGGGCGAATGCCGGCGACTACGGCTTGGCCGCGGGTATCTGGACGACGAATGTGAATACCGTCCAGACGATGACGCGCAGACTGCAGGCCGGGACCGTCTACGTCAACGGCTGGGGGCTGACCGATCCAGCAGCTCCGTTCGGCGGGTTCCACCAGTCGGGCTACGGCCGTGACCTGGGCCCGGACAGCCTCGACGGATATCTGGAAACCAAGTCCGTATGGACCATGTACAGCTGAGAAAATCCTTCGAACGACGATCGGAAGAACAATGAAGACACGCGCCGCCGTACTGACCGCACCCCACGCCCCGTTCGAAATCATGGAACTGGACATCGACGATCCCGGGCCCGGGGAGGTCATGCTGCGAATGTCCGCGGCTGGACTGTGCCACTCGGATCTGCACATGATGGACGGAGATCTGTCGGTGCGCTATCCGATGGTGGGAGGGCACGAAGCCGCGGGCATCGTCGAGAAGATCGGCCCAGGCGTGAAGAAGGTCGCTGTCGGAGACCACGTGGTCTGCAGCTTCACCCCGAGTTGTGGCATCTGCCGGTACTGCTCGACCGGGCACCAGAATCTCTGCGATGCCGGATCGACAATTCTCGAAGGCAGCATGCCGGACGGCACCTTCCGCCTACACAAGGACGGCACCGACTACAGCGCCTTCTGTATGCTCGGAGCCTTCTCGGAACTCGCGACCGTGTCCGAGTACTCGGTCGTGAAGGTCGACGACTGGCTTCCCCTCGACTCTGCAGTGCTCGTTGGGTGCGGCGTCCCGACCGGATGGGGCACCGCCGTCAATGCCGGCAACGTTCGCCCCGGTGACACCACCGTGATCTACGGCATCGGCGGATTGGGCGTCAATGCGGTTCAGGGTGCGGTGCACGCCGGAGCGAAGTACATCGTCTGTGTTGACCCCGTCGAATTCAAGCGAGACACCGCGCTCAAATTCGGAGCGACTCACGTCTTTTCCAACGCCGAGAAAGCACATGCGAAGGTCGATGAACTCACCTGGGGCCAGGGTGCCGATCAGGCCCTCGTGCTGATCGGCACCATGGACGAGGAAACCATCACCGCAGCATTCAAGGTGATCGGGAAGGGCTCGACGGTCGTGGTCACGGGCGTGTCCAATGCCGCCAACCTCACCGTCCACGTGTCGGGCCAGGAAATGGTGTTCATGGAGAAGACCATCAAGGGCACTCTGTTCGGTTCGTCGAACCCGCAGTACGACATCGTCCGGCTATTGCGACTCTACGATGCAGGACAGCTCAAACTCGACGAACTCATCACCACCCGTTACAAGCTCGCCGAGATCAACCAGGGCTATCAGGACCTGCGAGACGGTAAGAACATCCGCGGAATCATCGACTTCTCACTCTGAGCGCTTCTACCGCGGCCGCTTGGGGCCTTCCGGTCCCTTCCAAGGGACCGGAAGGTCGCCGTGGCATGCTCGCACATCCGGTGAACTCACTCTTAGCCCAATGCCTCAGCAGCACAAAGGTATACGGTACAACCCTCACGTCCGCCCTCTTGCGAAAACACCGCGGGCATGTCACAGTGAATTTGTCCGTACGTATCATTTATCAAATCGGGAGTTGTAGTGCAGACGCACCGTCACGCAGATCGCGCCGCACTTCGCGCGGCCACCGCAGTGGTTGGGGTCGGCACGACCGAATTCGGCAATTTCACGGGTTCCTCCGCCGACGATTTGGGCTTGACCGCCCTCGAGGCTGCACTCGCCGATGCCGGACTCACCACGCGCGACCTCGACGGCTTGATCGTGAACCGGGTGAGTAGCTACGAGGTGGTGGCCTCGCGGATGGGAATTGAACCCCGCTGGTCGGCGCAGCTGCCGGCGGAGGGACGCATGACCGGCGTCGCCATCCAGATGGCGGTGCTGGCCATCGCTACCGGAATGGCCTCTACCGTCGCGCTGGTGTACGGCAACAACGGGCGCTCGGGTGGGCACACCTATGGAGGCGGCGGCGCGAGCGCCAGCGCGGCCGCCGAGGGATACGGCACCAACCCGGCGTTGACCCTGCCGTATGGGATGACCTCGCCCGGAGCCTTCTACGCGATGATGTTCCAGCGGCACTGTGCGCAGTACGGCACCACCGCCGAACAACTGGCGCAGGTTGCGGTCACCCTGCGAGAGCACGCATCGCGGAATCCGCAAGCCGTATTCAAAGATCCCATCTCACACAAGATCTACCTCGAGTCCCGATTCATCGTCGAACCGCTGAAGATCTACGACTACTGCCTGATCAACGACGGCGGCGTGGCCATGATTCTCACCTCAGCGGACCGGGCCCGCGACTGCGCTCAACCACCCGTTCACGTCCTGGGGTTCGGACAACAAGGGCAGCTGCGCAACTCCGATTTCCCGCCGGACGACTTCTGGCGCGAGGCAATCGGCACCGCCGGGCAACAAGCGTATGCAATGGCCGATTGCACTCGGGCCGACGTGGACGTCCTGATGGCATACGACAACTTCAGCCCCAATGTGCTCTTTACCTTGGAGGGCCTCGGATTCTGCGCTCCCGGCGAGTCCGGAGCATGGATCCAGGACGGCCGCATCGGACTGCGCGGTGAACTGCCGATCAACACTTCCGGCGGACATCTGTCGGAAAGCTACATGCAAGGGTGGGGGCTGAACGTCGAGGCCATCCGCCAGTTGAGGAAAACGTGCGGCGACCGCCAGGTGCACGATGCGACCATCGCTCAGTACCTGTGCGCCGCTCCCGTGGTGACCTCGGTCGTGTACGGAGCACAGGCATGAACCCCCGCTATTCGTTGACCGCCCACCTCGAAGGACTGGCCCGGCACGAGCTGTTGATCAGCGCATGCGCAGCCTGCGAAAATCATCAGTTCCCCCCGAAAGCGGCCTGTACTCGCTGTGGAAACACGGAAAGCCCGCAGTGGAACACGGTGAGCGGTGAGGGCCGGTTGTGGTCCTACGCCGCCTTCCACAGGACTTACCTGACCGACTTCTACCTGCCGAGCCCGTACGTCGTCGCGGTCATCGAACTCGACGAGGGCGCCAGGATCTACGGCAACGTCGTCGGCGCGCCGATGTCCTCTCTCCGGATCGGGCAGCGAGTCCGCGCCGACTTCACCACCATCGACGACGGAGAGTCGCACCTGATCTTCGTCGCAGCCGACAAGGAAGGCACATGACCGACACAGCCCCCTCCCTCGGCCCGCTCCGTGGACTGCGCGTCGTCGAGATTGCCGCACTCGGGTCGGCACCGTTCGCCGCGATGATGCTCGCCGACGCCGGCGCGGAAGTTCTGCGCATCAACCGGCCCGGGCAGCACACCGACGACCCCGGCATCCTCGGCCGGGGACGGACCGCACTGAGCCTCGATCTGAAGGACCTACACGATCGCGACCGTGCTCTGGAGGCCATCGACCACGCCGACGTACTCATCGAAGGATTCCGGCCGGGCGTGATGGAACGGCTGGGGCTCGGACCCGGCACCTGCCTGAACCGCAACCCGGCCTTGATCTACGCCCGAATGACCGGCTGGGGGCAGGACGGACCACTCGCCGCTACCGCTGGGCACGATATCAACTACCTGGCCCTGACCGGTGCCCTCCGGTCCATCGCCCGCCAGGGCGAAGTCCCTGTTCCGCCACTGAACCTCGTCGGCGATTACGGCGGCGGCGGGATGCTGCTGGTCACCGGAATCCTCGCCGCACTCTACGAGCGGGTATCCAGCGGTACCGGCCAGGTCGTCGACGCCGCAATGATCGACGGAACCAGCCTGCTCATGAGCGGTATCTGGAACCGTAAGGCCACCGGGAACTGGTCGGGCGAACCCGGCACGAACAGCATCGACGGTGGTTCGCACTTCTATAACGTCTACCGGACCGCGGACGACGCCTTCATGGCCGTGGGCAGCATCGAGCCGCAGTTCTACCAGCGACTGCTCCTCGGTCTCGGGCTCGCCGACGCCGACCTACCGGCACAGCACGACCGGGCGCAGTGGCCCGCCATGAAGGACCTGTTTGCGCGAATCTTCCGGATGAAAACGCGCGCAGAATGGACACTGGTCTTCGCCGAACTCGACGCGTGCGTATCCCCCGTTCTCGCGCTCGACGAGGCGGTGACCGATCCGCATATGCAGTTTCGGAACACCCTCGTCCGTGGTGATCGCGTCGAGCCGGCGCCCGCTCCTCGCTACAGCAGAACACCGGGCACCGCCGGTGGCCGCGGCGAGAACACAGAGCCAGCCGAGACCCTGATGACGCGTTGGGCGTCGACCGTCCGCGCGGCACCGGAGACAATCAGAACAGGACAGCACTGATGGCGGCACCGACAATTATCCGCAGAACAGTCCACGACGGCCTGACACTCGGGAAGAACATCGGTTTCACCGAGGGGCCCGTATGGACCACAGACGGCCGATTGTTCGTCACGAGCGTCAGTCGAGGCGCGCTGTACGAGATCTTCCTCGACGGGCGCCCGGCTGTGGCAGTCGCCGAAACCGGTGGTGGACCCAATGGCATGACGCTCGGCTGCGACGGGCGACTGTGGATCACCCAGAATGGTGGCGGCGCGATGCCCACCCGATCACAGGTGCCGGTCTCGCCGTCCATCCAGGTCTGGGATCACCGGGCGGCCGCCGCGCCGAGCACCATCTTCAACGGAAGGGTTCACGCTCCGTCGGATTGTACGTTCGGACCGGACGGCGCCCTCTGGTTCACCGACCCGAACGGCCACGGCTTCGGCAGCGCAGCCCTGCCGGGGCGCGTCTGGAGGTACGACCCCGCGGCCGATCACGCCTCAGTCGTTCTCGACGACGTCTTCTTTCCCAACGGCATCGCGTTCGGGCCCGACCCGGAACACCTGTATGTCGCCGAGACCGCTCGTGATCGGGTACGCCGCTATGTGGTCACAGCACACAGCGCGACCGTCGATCATGACTTCCCGCAAATCACCGTCTCGACCCCCGACGGCATCACCATCGACGCTCAGGGCGGTCTGTGGGTAGCAGGCAGCAAATCGGGAAAGGTCACCTACTTCGACTCGACCGGCCAGATGTGTGAGCAGTTGGCGATCGGTGTAGGAACGATGCCCACCAGCGTCTGCTTCGCCGGCGACGCGCTCGACCGTCTGATCGTCACCGTTGCCAAGGGCGGGCGCGTACTCGCCTTCCCTGTCGAAACCTCCGGATTACCCACCCCGCCTGCTTCTCCGGCCCCACCCGATTCGTCGCCTGCACACCGCGAGGAACTCCAATGACCGCATCAGCTCCTGCCGCTCGCACCTGGGGGGCCCTGCTGCACGAAATGGCCGACCGCTTCCCCACCCGGGCCGCGATCTCGTTCGAAGGCACGGCCACCACCTTCGCCGAACTCGATCACAGGGTCAGCCAATGGTCGAAGGCGCTGCTGGCCATGGGAATCGGCCGTGGTGACTCGATCGCAATACTGGCCGGAAACCGCCCCGAATGGTTGTACACCGCGATGGCCGGGGCGCGGATAGGCGCAGTTGTCGTGCCCATCAACACCTGGTACAAGACCGATGAGCTCGCGTACGCGCTCGACCACGGTGACGTGAAGGTCCTGCTGTTCTTCGATCGGCTTCGCGATACGGACTACGTTCCCATCGTCGCGGGCACCGTCGCGGCGGTCACCGAGGCACCCGGCCCCGACGGCATACTCCATGACACGAAATTGCCGGCCTTGCACCACGTCGTCGAGCTCGGGCAGCACCGCCTCCCGGCTGCCGTATCGCTCCGTCAGTTCCTCGGCTGCGGAGAACAGATCAGCGACGACGCGCTGGCCGATGCGGAAGCCGCAGTCGAGCCGGACGACCTCGCGTACCTGATCTATACCAGCGGCAGCACGGCGCGACCGAAATGTGTCGCGCTCGAACATCACCACGCCATCGTCAACACCTTCAACATCGGCGAACGGCAGGCGCTCGACGAACACGACCGGTCGTTCCTCGCGACACCGCTGTTCTACGGACTCGGTGTCATCCAGGCCCTCGGCGCGACCTGGACCCACGGCGCCTGTGTGGTTCTCATGGAGGTGTACGAACCGGGCCGAGCCCTCGAACTGCTCGAACGTGAGCGCTGCACCGCGTACTACGGGCTCGGAAACATGACCCGAAGCCTCGTCGACCATCCCGACTGCGCTCGCCGCCAACTCAGCCTTCGCAAGGGTGTCCTCGGCCTGAGCAAGGCGGACCGTCGACTCGCCCGCACCGAACTCGGGCTGACCCTGGGCACCAGCATTTATGGATTGACCGAGTCCTACGGGTTGTGCGCGCTGACCGATGCCCACGACCCCGTCGAGCGGGCCGAGGACACCATCGGACGTCCCCTCCCCGACTGGGACATCCGCATCGCCGACCCGGATACCGACGAGCCCATACCGACCGGTGAAATCGGACAGATCCTGATCCGCGGCCACGTCATGCGGGGTTACTACAAAGATCCCGACCGCAATCGCGAGGTCATGACACCCGACGGCTTCTTCCGCACCGGTGACCTCGGATACATGGACGAGCACGGATACCTGCACTTCCACTCCCGGCTCTCGGAGATGATGAAGCCCGGCGGCATCAACGTCAGCCCACTCGAAGTGGAACTTCTGGTAGGGGAGATCGCCGGCGTCCGCGAAGTGCATGCCGTGGGCATTCCCGACATCGCGCGCGGGGAGGCGATCGTTGTCTTCGTCGACGCCGACCGAGACGACGTCACCCTCGACCGGATCCAGGACCACGTCCGCAGCAGAGCCGCCAAGTACAAGGCCCCGCACCATGTGATCTACGGAACCAGTGCCAGTTTCCCGCGGGTCGCGAGCGGCAAGGTACCCAAGGCCCGCCTGCGCGAACTTGCGCTCACCGAACTCGGGCTCGACGCCGCCGGGATGCCCACCCCGGCGGTTGACACTCCGCTCTCCGACCACTGACGCAGATGGACTCTCACGTGAATATCGACATCCCCGAGGAAGAACAACTCCTCGTCCAGACCGTCCGCGACTTCATCGACCGCGATGTGAAGCCAGTCGTACACGAGATGGAACACCAGAACGAGTACCCCGAGGAATTCATCGAACAGATGAAGAAGATCGGCATCTACGGGCTGGCCATTCCCGAGCAGTTCGGGGGCGCTCCGGTGTCGATGCCGTGCTACGTTCAGGTCACCGAGGAGCTCTCGCGCGGCTGGATGAGCTTGGCCGGCGCCATGGGCGGTCACACCGTCGTCGCGAAACTGCTCACCACCTTCGGAACCCCCGACCAGAAGGCCACCTACCTTCCTCGGATGGCCACCGGCGAACTGCGCGCGACCATGGCGCTGACCGAACCCGGCGGCGGATCCGACCTCCAGGCGATGCGTACCCATGCACGCCTCGAACGGGACGAATACCTCGTCAACGGTTCGAAGACCTGGATCAGCAATGCGCGCCGCTCCGGCCTCATCGCCCTGCTCTGCAAGACCGACCCCCAGGCCACCCCGACGCACAAGGGCATCTCCATCCTGCTCGTCGAGCACGGCCCCGGACTGACCGTCTCGCGTGACCTCCCCAAGCTCGGATACAAGGGCGTCGAGAGCTGCGAGCTCTCCTTCGACAACTTCCGAGTTCCCTCTTCGGCCGTGCTCGGCGGCGCCGAGGGCCACGGCTTCGCCCAGATGATGAAGGGCCTCGAGACCGGCCGGATCCAGGTCGCCTCCCGCGCCCTCGGGGTCGGCCGCGCCGCGCTCGAAGACGCGCTGCAATACGCACAGGATCGGCAGTCGTTCGGCAAGCCGATCTGGAAGCATCAGGCAATCGGTCACCAACTTGCCGACATGGCAACCAAACTCACTGCCGCGCGTCAGCTGACCATGTTTGCCGCCAGTCGATTCGACGCCGGACTCCGATGTGACATGGAGGCGGGAATGGCGAAATTGTTCGCCTCCGAGACCGCGATGGAGGTCGCGCTGTCCGCACTGCGCATTCACGGCGGATACGGCTACTCGACCGAGTACGACATCGAGCGGTACTTCCGCGACGCCCCCTTGATGATCGTCGGCGAGGGTACGAATGAAATTCAGAAGAACATCATTGCAGCGCAGCTGGTCCAGAGAGGCGGAATGTAGCCCATGACTTCCACGGGTTCACCACTGAGAAGCGACGTTGTCAGCTTGGAGCCCCAGGGCCTCAAGGGTATCGCCTGCCGGGCGTGCAGCCGGCGTTCGTTCCCGGAGCGGCCGCTGTGCCCCATTTGCGGCGCCGACGCCGTCGACAACGTCCTGCTGGCCGACCGAGGTCGAGTCACCAGCTGGACCATCGTTCACCAGGCTCCGCCCCCGTTACGGACGCCCTACACCTTGGTGACCGTCGATCTCGACGACGGTGTCCGGTTGCTGGGCGCGGCGACAGGCACCGTCGCGATCGACGACGAAGTTGCCGTCGAGTTGTTTACGTTGAAGACCGATTCCTCCGGAGAACCACTGTGGTGGTACCGATTCCGGGGCACCGAGGAGAACCGATGAGCGAGACCTACATCGCCGGCGCCGGCATGGTGCGATTCGGCAAATACCCCGTCGACATCACGTTCGAGAAACTCGCCGTCGGCGCTGCCCGCGAAGCGATGTCCGACGCGGGCGTGACCACCAAGGATATCGAATCCGTCTACGTCGGGCACGTGTTCGGCGGCCCGGTCGCCGGCCAACGCGTCGCGGCGCAGATGGGTCTTGGCGGGCTTCCCGTCTCCAACCACGAAAATTACTGCGCCAGCGGGGCGACCGCGATCCGCGAGGCGTGGATCGCGATCAAGGCCGGGCTGTATGACATCGTCTTGGTCATCGGTGCGGAGAAGATGACCGACCGTGTCTCCGGCGGCGTCATGCCCGACCCGACGGACCTCGATGCCATCAACGGCCTGGTCATGGCCGCCAATCATGGAATGAGTGCGCGGCGGTATATGTCCGACCACGGTGCCACTCGCGAGCAGATCGCCGCGGTGGCCGTGAAGAATCACGCCCACTCGGTGCACAACCCGTTCGCTCAATACCAGCGACCGATCAGTTTGCAGGAAGTTCTCGACGCCCGCACCATCGCCGAGCCACTGGGACTTCTCGATTGCAGTCCCATCAGCGACGGTGCCGCCGCAGTGGTTCTGTGCAGTGCGGCCGGTCTCGCCAGACTAGGGCGTTCATCAGCTCCGCGTATCGCCGGCTGCGCCCTGGTCAGCGGCAAAATCGTCACTGCCGACACCAACCTCAACGACGAGGACGTCTCTCGTCGAGCGGGTGAACAGGCGTGGAACATCACCGGATACGGGCCGGAAGACATCGACCTGGTGGAGATGCACGACTGCTTCACCATCGCCGAGATCGTGCGCCTGGAAGCCTCGGCGTCGTCCCGGTCGGTGAGGGTGGGCGATGGACAGAGAGCGGTAACACCTCGATCGGGGGCAAACTTCCCGTCAACGCCAGCGGCGGCCTCCTCAGCCGTGGACACCCGGTGGGGGCCACCGGCGTCGCGCAGATCTGCGAGCTCACCTGGCAACTCACCCACCGAGCCGGTAGACGGCAAGTCGACGAAGCGAACGTCGGGCTCGCCTATTGCAAGGGAGGCACCGTCAGCGGCACCGACGGTGGCTCGGTCACAGTCCTGCTGGTGACGCGATGACTGCCTCCACGGTCACTACAATCGACCTCACCGATCCCGCGAACCCCGCCGACGTAGCCGCCTCCCCGGTAGTGGTGCTCGTCTTCCGCGGCGCAGACGGTGATCAGACGCTCGACACCGCAGACCTCGAGCATGCGGTGGCACATCCGCTGCTGTCCGCGTTCTCCGCCGTTCAGCATCACTGGCCGTCGATAACCGAAACACACGGTCGCGGTCGGGTGGTCGTCCTCGCCCCCGCGTCTGCGGCCCTGGGGGATCCGCTCAGACCATTGGATTGTGCGGTTACGGGGGCTCTGATCAGCTTCGTCCGGTCGGTCGCGATCGAGTTGCAGCGGCACGGCGGTGCCGCGAACGCGATCTTCTTCGACACCGACCCCAACGAACCGGCCGTTACCGAGCTGATCGCCACGGTGACCGCTGAGCATGCCACTGCGGTGACCGGCCAAGAAATTTACGCTGCCAATGGCGCCGACCTCGGGAGGCTGCACCCATGAACCCCGACCACCAGCAATCCACGCCGCGTGCTCGTGTCGCCTTCATCACCGGCGCTGCGGGCGGCATCGGACGGGGTATCGCCGAACACCTGGCCGAACTCGGATACAGCCTAGGGCTGTCGGACATCTCCGAAGTTGCCTTGCAAACCGTAGCGAACGACATCGCCGACGCAACCGGTGTAGCTGTGTCGGCCCGAGCCGCAGACCTCGCCGACCGGCAGTCCATACAAGCCGCCGTCGATGCCACCGTCGCCGATCTCGGTGGACTCGACGTTCTGGTGAACTGCGCGGGAATCCTCAAGGACGCCCGCATCGAGAAAATGGACCCCGCGGTTTTCCGCCAGGTCATCGAGGTCAATCTGATCGGGATGCTGACTACCACCGCCGCAGCTCTGCCAGCGCTGCGCTGCTCTGGAAGTGGCCGGATCATCTCGTTGACTTCGCGTGCCTGGCTGGGCAACTTCGGCTCCACCAACTATGCCGCCTCCAAGGGGGGGATCGCCGGCGTGAGTAGAAGCCTGTCGTTGTCCCTGGCGCCCGACGGCATCACCGTCAACTGCATTGCACCCGGGTTCATCGAAACACCGATGTCGAATTCGATGCCCGCCCACATCCTCGATCGGGTCCGGCACTCCATCCCGGTCGGCCGGGTAGGACGGCCCATCGATGTGGCCCGCGCGGTTGCCTTCCTCGGCGACGCCAACGCCGGTTACGTGACCGGACAGAGCATTCCGGTATGCGGGGGTCGAAGCATCAGCGGCTCGATCAGAAAGGACACCGTCTCCGCGTAACGAGAAGACTCGTCCGGACATTGCGCAGAAGACCGCCCTTTCAGCTGAAGTCAAAACACCACGAAAGGGTCAGCATGCCTTCCAATCCCGTTTACGCGAATCCGAACGATCTTACGAACAAGGTCGTCCCCCCGCTGGTAGCCGATGTCACCGATGACTGTCGCACCGCGCCCGTCCGCGGACCGCGATCCATACGGAATCTTGACGCCCGCGGCCGATGTCCTGACGAATTCTTTACACCCCGGGTCCGGCGTCCCTGCGGCGCAGCGCCCGCGGGTCCCGACGCCGGAACGGCACGAGTCCGGCGGCATCACCATCTCGTCGCGGCGCCGCCAGGAACGCCACGGCCAGGGCGGCGGACACGGCGGCCGGCACGAGCGCCGGGGGGTGCAGATGCTGCAGCGGGACGAGCAGCGCCGCCGTCGCCGCTGCCGGAAGTGCGATCGCCGACAGGACGGCGGGCGCGGCGGGCAGCGGCTGCGGCCGGGGGCGAGCGGTGTGCAGGCGCCGGTGCAGCACCAGGTCGGCGGTGGCGCACAGCTCGGTCAACTCGGCTCGTGCCCCGTCGATCTCCGCGCTCGCCCGGTGCGCGAGCAGCGAGCGCAACCGCGTCGGCGCGATCCGTCCCGGCGCGTCGTCGGGGGGAGCGCACAGCAGCGCCACCTCGACCAGGCGCGCACGCACGTCGGCCACCTCGTCGAGCGCGGTGAGGAGCTGCGCACGGTCGTATGAGCGGTGGGTGCGCAGGTGCCCGAGCAGCCGGCGCCGATCGGTGTGCAGGTGTGCCCGGGCGCCGACCCAGCAGATCAGGTGGTAGAGCATCTCGCGGGTGCCTTCCCCGAGGTAACCGTGACGGTCTGCGGCGCCGAGATCGACGAGCATCGCCCGGGCGTCGTCGCGGACGCCCAGCCGCGCCCCGGCCCGCACCGGCGCATCGGCCAACGGTTCCGGATGCCAGGTGCGCAACCGTCCGGATGCCCGCGACACCCCGTCGGCGAGGGTGCCGGAGCGGGGAGGTCCGACGAGCCGGCGCACCGCATCGAACCCGTCCCCGGCGACCTCCACGACCAGTCCCTCGACGGTGCGCTCGCCCGCAAGGGAACGAGCGGTGCGAACGACCACCTCGCGGAGCGGGCGGTACACCGCGGGGTCGGGCAGCCGGGTGTCGAGCCGGGGGAACACGTCGACCAGTCCGGCATCGGCGGTCACCCGGAACGGCGCCAGAAATGCGTCGAGCGCACGACGGAATCCGGTGTCGGCACCGTCGAAGAGGGGATCGCTGTGCCAGGTCAGCACGGTGCCGGGCGCCTCGGCGGTCAGCTCCTCGCACACCAGCACCAGTCCGCCGCCGGGCACCTCCCACAGGGACGCACACGCGCCGGGCGCGCCGACACGGGTCCGGCCGGGCGCCGACGGTGGAGTGTCCGCCGCCGGACGCCGGACCGGTCCGAAGGCGGCGGGGCCGTCGCCGGGGTCCGTGAGGTGCCGGAACGCCAGCAGGCTCGGTGCCCGCTCGACGTGATCGGCACCGGGCGCGTCGGCTATGCGTGCCGGGAGGAACGGCTCGTGCCGGCAACGGCGGGAACGGCGGGAGGAAGCCTGCTCGCTGCGACGTCCAGCGGCAGGAACATCACCTTCAGCACCCCGGCCCGAGCCGGGGAGGGCATCGGTTCGGCGTGCGTGGCAACAACATCGGTATACCGGCGCGGCATCTGATTCTTCGCTTTCGGCACGGGGACGAGGTCGGCGCCTCCGGCGCGAAGCGCTCCGCCCCGGCCCGGGGACGCAGCGCCCGGGCCGGGGCGGAGGGATCCGGAGGGTCAGCCCGCGGCGGTGGCGTCCTCGAGTTCCGTCACGCGAGTCAACGCCTCGCGCAGTCCCCGGCGGAACCCGCGGGTGTGCTCGGCGCGGGCGAGTGTCTCCAGATCATTTTCCAGGTTCGCTCGAATTCTCCCGAGCGCGTGCTGTGCCGTGTTCATGGGAGATGCGATTCTCTCGTAGTTTTTCTGATGGTGGCAGGCAGTGCGGAATGGCGAGCCAATTCGTCGAGGACGTACAGTCGCGCGGTCCGAATTCCCCGGTGATATCCCGGAAGGAATTCGTCCCCGGGGTTCGCGAGGGCGATCTCGTTTCCGAGCTGCGCGTAGAGTCTTTCGAGAACTGTTGTTGTGAAATCCATTTCGTTCGGATCGGTCGTCGTCGATCCGCGGTCAGCTCTTCCGCTTGCGGAGGAACTGGGTGGACTCGAGCGCCTTGGCTCGTTTTTCCGCGCGCCGCTCCTTCAGGGTGCGGGCGGACTGTTTGGAACTCTTGACGGCGGGCTTGGCGGCCATTGTCAATCCTTTCCGAATCGGCAATCGCAAACTGGCCACGACCATACCCAACAAAAAAATAAAGTCCAGTTCGCCGGAACGGCGCCCGGCGTCGGTACCCGCCCGCGGTGGCGGCGTCGCCGGAGACGCAATTTTCGAGGTGGTGGGGGTTCGGGCCGTAGCCCGCGCCACCGCCCGAGAAGTCCCCTCCGGGGTATTTGCCCGAAATCCGTTGGTGGTGTGACTCTTTCGAGGGTAATACACTGAGGTCGGGTCGGGATCTTCGAGGGTGAAGGAGAGTCCGATGTCTGCCGGATTCGATCTGGGCGTCGCATTCAGCGCGTTCCTCAAGTGGCTGAGCGTGACGTTCGGTCTCGGTGTCGGGTTGAGCTGAACACGCTCGGTCCCGTGGGGTCGTGTCCGCGCCGGCGATACCTGCCGTGCCGGGTCGGCGGCCCCCGGCGTGTCCCGCAATGCCGTCGGGGGCGGTGTTGCGGGACACGTCGTGCCGTCCTGAACGGTCGACGGTGCGGGACGAGGAACTGCGGCGCGGCGATTCTCGTCCCGACGACTCCCGGGAGAGTCGTCTACTCGTCGACCTCCATGTGACGGATGGAGGGGCCGCCCTTGTGGTCGGTCGAGCGGCCGAGCTTGGAATCGAGCAGGCTGCGGAGGCGGTGCACGGCGCCGTCGAAGGCCTCCTTCACCGATCCCGCGTTGTGGGTGACCGCGATCGGTTGCTGGCCGGCGATCCGCGCCTCGAGGAGACAACGCTTGTCCGTGGTGCCGAACTTGTCCGCGTTCTCGTCGCTGAGGTGGATCTCCACCCGGGTGATCCGGTCGGCGAACCGGTTCAGTGCGGACTCCAACTCCTCCTCGAGGCGACGGGCGATGTCGTCGTCGATCTGGATGTGGCTGTCCTTGTTGAGCTGGATCTGCATCGCGAGCTGTCTCCTTCTCGAGCGCGTCGGTACGGCCGGAGGTCGTTCTCCGTGCCTTCGCGCGCTGCGTCGTGTCGATTCCACCCGAACTCGGTACGGGTGAGCAACCAGGCCGGCCGTGTCAGCCCACCTCTTCCGGTTCCCTGCGCGCGAGCGTGCTCGGCCACCAGATCCGCTTTCCGATGTCGATCGTCAGTGCCGGCACGAGCAGCGACCGGACCAGCAGTGCGTCGAGCAGCACGCCGAACGCGACGATGAACGCGATCTGCGCGAGGAACAGCAGCGGGATCACCGCCAGCGCCGAGAACGTCGCGGCCAGGACGATGCCTGCGGAGGTGATCACCCCGCCGGTCACGGTCAGGGCCCGCAGCGTGCCGCGCCGGGTGCCCACCCGGGCGCTCTCCTCCCGCACCCGGGTCATCAGGAAGATGTTGTAGTCGATGCCCAGCGCGACGAGGAAGACGAAGCCGAACAGCGGCACCACCGGGTCGGCGCCGGGGAACCCGAGCAGATGGTCGAAGACCAGCGACGACACGCCGAGGGTCGCCGCGAAGGACACGACGACCGTCAGCATCAGCAGCACCGGCGCGACGAGTGCCCGCAGCAGCAGGATCAGGATCAGCAGCACCACCGCGATGACGACGGGAATGATCACCGTGCGGTCGCGGGTGGCGGTGTTCTTGGTGTCCAGATCGACCGCCGTGGTCCCGCCCACCAGGGCCTCGGCCCCCGGCACTCCGCCGACCGCGTCGCGGATGCGCTCGACGGTGTTCTCGGCGGCCGGCGAGTCGGCGGGATCCGAGAGGGTCGCCTGCAGCGCGACGCGGCCGTCGACGACGGTCGTCGCACCGTCCGGGCCGGTCACCGGCGCCACCTCGGTGACGCCCTCGACGCGGGCGGCGGCGGCGACGTCGCCGGCCGCGGACTCGCGGGTGATGATCACGGTGGGGGAGCCGGTGCCGGCTTCGAAGTGCCTGCCGAGCATCTCCTGGCCGGTCACGTAGTCGGTCTCGAGCAGGAAGATCTCCGACTGGGCGACGCCGTCGGCCTTGAACTGCGGCAGCAGCATCGCGAAGCCGACGAGGACGAGGCTCGACACCACCCAGATCCGCCGCGGATGGGCGCCGACCCGCTGTGCGAGCCCGTTCCAGAACCGGTGCGCCGACGCCAGGTCGTCCCGATCGGCGTCGGGGTCGGCCGTCGGCCGCTTCGGCCAGAACGCGGCCCGGCCGAGGAGCACCAGTGCGGACGGCAGGAACGTCATGGAGGCGACGAACGAGGCGACGATGCCGATCGCGGCGACGGGGCCGAGGCCGCGGTTGGAGTTCAGGTCGGACAGCAACAGGCACAGCACGCCGGCGATGACGGTGCCCGCCGACGCGGCGATCGGTTCCAGCGTGGCCCGCCACGCAGTGCGCATCGCGGCGAACCGGTCCTGTTCGAGGCGCAGTTCCTCGCGGTAGCGGGACACCAGCAGCAGCGCATAGTCGGTCGCGGCGCCGAAGACGAGGATGAACAGGATGCCCTGGCTCTGTCCGTTGAGGGCGATGACGTCGGCGTCGGCCAGCAGGTACACGAGCAGGCTCGCCAGCGCGAGGGCGAACACCGCCGAGAGGATCACCACGAACGGCAGCAGGGGACTGCGGTAGACGACGACGAGGATCAGCAGCACCACCCCACCGGCGACCAGCAGCAGCAGGCCGTCGATGCCCTCGAACGCCGTCGTCAGATCGGCGATCTGCCCGGCGGGACCGGTGACGTAGATCGTCAGCCCCTCGGGCGGATCGGCAAGCTCGGCGCGCAGTTCGTCGACGGCGTCCCCGACCTCTCCGGTGCTGTCGATCGGCACGATCATCCGCGCGGCCTGACCGTCCTGCGACGGGACCGGCGGCGGGCCGGCCGACGCCCCCGCGAGGTAGGCAAGGTCGTCGGGGGTGATGCCGGAGGGGCGTTCGGCGACGACGATCGCGGGCACGTACCGGGTGTCGGTGAAGTCCGCATAGAGCTCGCCCGCCCGGGTGGATTCCGCGGAGGCCGGGAGGAACGAGCTGTTGTCGTTCTGCTGGACTTCGCTGAGCTTGCCGGCGAAGGGACCGCCGGCGCCGGCGATCGCGAGCCACGCGATGAGCAGCAGCGCCGGCAGCAGCCAGCGGATGCGACGAGGTGAACGCGCCGGCGCGGTGACGGTGTTCAATCTTCCTCCAGGAGAATGCGAGTACGCCGAGCCCAGATTACTCAGCTAGCTGAACAATAGTGAAAAGGTATCTCATGACCGACGATCTCGAGAGCTGGCCGACCGGCCGGCTGCTGTCCACGGCCGCCCGGCTGGTGGAGCAGGCCTGGGAATCGACTCTGCGCGCCCACGGTCTCACCCACGCCGGGTTGGTGGCCCTGCACACGATCGCCGACGGTCCGCGCTCCCAGCGGGAGATCGCCCGGGCCTGCCGCGTGACCGACCAGACGATGAGCCGGACCGTCGAGCACCTCGAGCGGTCCGGATTCGCCACGCGCACCGTCGATCCCGCCGACGAGCGGCGCATGCGCGTCCGGATCACCGAATCGGGGTACGAGCTGTACCGGGCGATGATCGAACTCGAGCGCACCGATGCGCAGCCGACCGCGGTGGTGTCCGACCCCGCCACCTTGCGCTCCCTTCTGATCGAACTGGTCCGATCGGCACAGCGCTGAGCCGCCGCGAGGTGCGGGCGATTCCGTCCCCCGGGTCAGCCCAGCGGCAGTTGGGCGAAGATCTGCGTCGGCTGCGCCGACCCGCCCGGCGGTTCGATGCTGAATGCCAGGGCGGTCGAATGCCCGACACCCTCGAGGACGGCCGTGGTGGACGGCGCCACCGCCTCGGCGTCCATGATGCCCGCGGACTCCGGGCCCTCGGGGGTGATCAGCCACATCTGGTAGACGCTGCCCTCGGCGGGCGGCGCCACGTTGTTCATCACCAGCACCCCGGCGTCGGCTTCCTTCGAGTACACCACCGTGGCGACTCCGCCGCCCTCGATCTCACCCGACGTGGTGCGCACGTCCTCCGCCGCGAACACCTGCGCCGAGGTGGGTGCGGTGCCCTCCTGCAACTGGGCGACGACGGCGAATCCACCCACGGCGACCAGCAGTGCGGCCGCCGCGGCGAGCAGGAAGTTGCGGCGCCGGCCGCGCCGCTCGTCCAGCGAGATCGGTGCGACGGGCGGCGCCTGCGGGCCGGATTCGGCGGCGATCGCGTCCAGCAGACGCTCGCGCAGTCCGGCCGGCGGCTCGGTGGCCGTCGACGCCGACACCACGGCCATGGTCTCCCGGACGGCCGCCGTCTCCCGGGCGAACGCCGCCGCCACCTCGGGAGCGGCTTCGGCCACCCGGGACTCGATGTCGCGGCGTTCGGCATCGGACACCGCGTCGAGCGCGTACACGACCGCGAGGTCGATCAGTTCGCGGTCCACATCGCCGAAACCGGGCCGGGCCTCACTCGTCATCGCCCTGCACCCCCAGACACTTGCGCAGACGGAGCAGTCCGTCTCGGATTCTCGATTTCACGGTCGGTAGCGTGACCGAAAGTTGTTCGGACACTTCGCGGTACGTCAGCCCACCGAAGTAGGCCAGTTCGACGGACCGACGCTGCAGATCGGTCAGCGTGCCCAGACAGTGGGCGACCTGCTGCCGGTCCTCGCGCCGGGCCGCCTCCTCGCTGACGACGTCGAACGCCGCGTCGACGTTGCTCGCGCCGTAGCGTGCCTCGCGGTCGGCCCCGGACTGCTCGGACCGCACCCGGTCGACCGCCCGGCGGTGCGCCAGGGTGATCAGCCAGGACAGCGCCGAACCCTGGGCGGCGTCGAAACCGGAGGCGGAACGCCAGACCTGCAGGTAGACCTCCTGCGCCGTCTCCTCGCTGTAGCCGGGATCGCGCAGGACGCGCAGGATCATGCCGTACACGCGGGCGCGGGTCAGGTCGTAGAACTCGGCGAATGCAGCCGCGTCCTGCACCGCCACGCGCGCGAGCAGCGCATCGAGTGTGTCGGTACGTCCGCCGACGCCGGTCATCGGCCCTGTCCGCTCATCGAGCGAAAGCCTAGTCGGGCGATTCGGGCGGCTCAAGCCGTCCTCGGCCGGTCCGTTCGGGTGGCCGGGGCCGGCGGGCGAGGCAAGAGTCGAATCGAGCAAGGCGATCACCTCCGGAACGAATTCTCGAGCGCGACGCCGCCGGCCCGTTCCGGCCGGCCGGCGCCACCGCTGCCGAGCACTGCGACGTCGCGCGGGGTGTCAGGCATGGTCTCCTCCTGCCCGCCGGCCGGCCGGGGCCAGGGATTCACGGAGGAATTCGGCGGTGACGGCATGCCACCAGCCCGGCTTGGTGAGCAGGAAGTGGCCGGCCCCCGCGAGCGGACGGAACTGGGCGTCCACGCCGCGTCCGCGGGCCTGGGCCGCCTGGACCGCGCTCAGGCGCGGATCGCACCTCGTGTCGGCGGTACCGTGCACCACCAGCAGCCGTCGCTCGGGTGGGACGAGAGCGCCGTCGTTGTCGGGCCACCACGGTGCCAGCGCGACGACGGCCCCGACGCCGGGCTGTGCCGCGAGGTGGGCCGCCACCCTTCCGCCCATGGAGTGGCCCACGAGCCCGATCCGGACGTCGCCGCGCCGCCGGTGCACCTCGTCGAGGGCGCGCAGGGCGTCGTGGACGGGACTCATCCGGTCCCCGTTCCATCCGCGGTGTGTGTAGCGCACCTGCCCGACGGTGATGTCGTACATGCTCAGCCGGGAGCGCAGGGATTCGGTCAGCAAGGTCATCCGCAGCGCGGACAGGTGCCACGGCCGGGCGGCGGCCGTGCTGGCCGGCTTGCCACCCGGAAGAACCAGCACGTGTGCGCGGGGCCGGTTCGATGCAATCTCCATGCCGGGTGTTCGGAGCGCGGCCGGAATCGGATGGGTCGAAAAAATCTTGCAGATCCACCCATCCGCCCTTCCGTCCGCGCCGAATGGCAGATGACACACCTGACCGACGTGGTCGCAAGGACCACGACACCGAAGGGAATTGGGGCCATGGTTATCAACACGCGAAAGAGCTTGGCGGCAGTCGGAATCGGCGCAATGGCGATGATGGGTGTCGCGGCGTGCTCGTCCGACGACTCGGGTTCGTCGTCGGCCACGTCGGCTACGTCGGCGATGGAGAGCGCCACGTCGGCGATGTCGCCCACCACCGAGGCCATGGCGTCGGCCCCGGTGGGTCCGGGTTGCGCCGCGTACGCCGAGCAGGTTCCCAGCGGGCCGGGTTCGCTGGAGGCCATCGCGCAGCAACCCGTCGGGACTGCCGTCGCCGACATTCCGATTCTGACCCAGTTGAACGCGGCGATCAGCGGGCAGCTCAACCCGCAGGTGAATCTCGTCGACACGCTCAACGGCGGCGAGTTCACCGTGTTCGCGCCGGTCGACGACGCCTTCGCCAAGGTCGATCCGGCAACCATCGAGAGCCTGAAGACCGATACGGCCACTCTCACCACCATTCTCACCTACCACGTCGTGCCCGGCCAGATCGCGCCGTCGGACATCGAAGGTACCCAGACCACCGTTCAGGGCGGTACCGTCGAGGTGACCGGTGAAGGCGAGGAATGGAAGGTGAACGACGCCAACGTCATCTGTGGCGGCGTGAAGACGGCCAACGCGACCGTCTACCTCGTCGACTCCGTCCTGCTGCCGCCGGCACCGCAGCAGTGACCCGGACCCGGTAGGACCCGAGGAGCGACGTGAAACGAATGATCCGAGGCCTCGCGGCGGCCGTCCTGGCCGCCGCGGGCGCCGCCCTCATGGCGGCACCGGCGCAGGCAGCCCCGCTCACCCCGGTGGCGGAGCTGGACGTGAACCGGTACATGGGCACCTGGTATCAGCTGGCCGCCAATCCCGCGCCGTTCAATCTCGACTGCGTGCGCGACACCACGGCGAACTACACCCTGCTCGACGAGCGCAACGTGCGGGTGGAGAACTCGTGCACCACGGTCACCGGTGAGCGACGGGGGATCGTCGGCAACGCGCGGGTCAACGACACCGCGTCGCTGCATGTGAGCTTCCCCGGTGTGCCGTCCCAGGATTCGCTGGACGGTCCGAGCAACTACATCGTGAGCTACCTCGCGGACGACTACTCGTGGGCGCTCGTGGGGGACCCGACCCGGATCTCCGGGTTCGTACTGTCGCGTTCGCCCGTCGTGGACGACGCTGCGTGGCAGCAGATCCGGACCGTGGTCGAGCAGCAGGGCTACAACAGCTGCCTCATGCTCACCTCGCCCACCACGGAGGGCCTGCAGGAGATCAAACCGCTCTGCACCGTGTGAACCGCCTTCTGCGCGTACCGGACTCGTACCGGTGCCGCTCCGCCCGGCCGAATGTCACATTGCATCAGCTCGATCGATCGCATGTGACATTCGGCCCCCGGTGACGGGGCTGGCAACCTTCTCGGTGGTGTCCGGCGTCTCGCGCGGCCTCAAGTGGCTGTCCAACATCAACATGGCACTCGCGGCGGGACTCGCGGTCTTCGTCCTGCTGCTCGGGCCGACGCTGTTCCTGTTGCAGTCGTGGGTGCAGAACCTCGGCGGCTACGTGCAGGCCCTGCCCGAACTGATGCTGCGCACCGCCCCGTTCGCCGAGGACGGCTGGTCGGGGGCGTGGACCGTCTTCTACTGGGGCTGGTGGATGAGCTGGGCGCCGTTCGTCGGTATGTTCATCGCCCGCATCTCCCGCGGTCGCACGATCCGCGAGTTCGTCTTCGGTGTCCTGCTCGCCCCCACCCTCGTCGCGTCGCTGTGGTTCACCATCTTCGGCAACGCCGGGATCCTGCGGCAGCGCAACGACGGCGACATGCTCGCCGCCGACGGCACGGTGGACACCAACACGTCGCTGTTCGTGCTGCTCGACGGTCTGCCGCTGTCCGTCCTGACCAGTCTGCTCGCGATCGTCGTCGTCGTGTTCTTCTTCGTCACGTCGTCGGACTCCGGGTCGCTGGTGATCGACATCCTCTCCACCGGCGGTAACCTCGAGACACCGAAGATCACCCGTGTCTACTGGTCGGTGCTCGAGGGCGTGGCCGCCGCGGTGCTGCTGATCGTCGGCGGCAGCGGGTCGCTGACCGCCCTGCAGACGGCGTCGATCGTGACGGCGGTCCCGTTCTCGATCGTCATGGTGCTGGCGTGCGTGTCGATGCTGAAGGCGTTCCGGTACGAGGTCGCCACCGCCCCCGGTACCTGCAGGTGGCCGTGCGGGAACCGGCCGCCGCCCCGGGTGGGCACAAGGCCGGCCACCGGCCGGGAATCTCCGCCACGTTCGCCGGCCTGGATCCGAGCCGGAACGGAGTCGTGGAGCCCGGTGCGCCCGCCCGCCTCGTCGTCGCCGTGCACGAGGTGCCCGCGAATTCCGTCAGCGTCGACGCGCAGACCGGGCAGGTCGCAATCGCAGACGACGCCCACCCGGAGGATCCGCTGGGCGGCGAGGTGTTCGACACGCCGCACTTCGCCGAGTCCGCCGAGGGTGTGGCCCAGCGCGAGGCCGAACACGGGCGCCAGCCCGCGCCGAACTGACGGCCGCGGCGGCTACTGCCGTCCTTCCGCGGGCCGAATGTCACACCGCATCACTTCACGTGACCGTATGTGACATTCGGCCCCGACGTGCGGTGCGCGGTGCCGGCGATGTTCTCGAGCATGCCCTTGAAGATGATGCCGTGGAACGGCACGAGCGCGTACCAGTAGATCCGTCCTGCAAGCCCTTTCGGAAAGAAGATCGCCCTCTGGTGCAGCCGGGCCCGGCCGGGATCGAGCGGCTCGATGCGCCACTCGAGCCACGCCCCGCCCGGCGCCCGCATCTCGGCCCGCAGCCGCAGCAGGGTGGGACGTTCGAGGCGCTCGACGCGCCAGAAGTCGAGCGCGTCCCCGGTGTGCAGGGTGCGCGGGTTCCGGCGGCCCCGGGACAGACCGACGCCGCCGGCGAACCGGTCGAGCCACCCGCGGATCGTCCAGGCGAGCGGGAAGGAGTACCAGCCGTTCTCGCCGCCGATGCTCTCGACCACCTCCCACACCGTGCCGGCGTCGGTGTCGCAGTCGATAACGCGCTCGTCGACGAAGACCGCCTCCCCCGCCCAGTGCGGGTCGGACGGCAGCGGTTCGGCGGGGGCGCCGACGGGCGACGCGCTCGCCCAGGTGGTTTCGACGTCGCCGCGCTCGAGCTTGTGCAGGGCCAGACGGACGGCCTCGCGGTAGCCGGTCAGTCCGCCGGGCGGCGGCGGGATCACCTCGTCGATATCGTGTTCGGCGACCACCGCGTCGTTGCTCAGCGACTCGATCAGCGCCCGCCCCAGCGACGGCGGGATCGGGGTGACCAGTCCGATCCACAGGCCCGCGAGCTTCGGGGTGAGAACGGGCAGCACCAGGATGCGGCGCCGGCGCAGGCCCGCCACCTCGGCGTACACCTGCATCATCTCGCCGTAGCGCAGCACGTCCGGGCCGCCGATGTCGTAGGTGCGGCTGCGGGGGAGGGGAGCGGTGGCCGCGCCCACCAGGTAGTGCAGCACGTCGCGCACTGCGATGGGCTGGATCTTGTTGTTCACCCACTTCGGGGTGGTCATCAGGGGCAGACGGTTGCTCAGGTGCCGGATCATCTCGAACGACGCGGAGCCCGAACCGATCACCACCCCGGCCTGCAGCACCAGGGTGGGCACGCCGGACTCCACGAGGATCCGGCCCACCTGCTCCCGGGAACGCAGATGCGTGGAGAGATCGGCCGTGTCCGGGTGCAGCCCACCGAGATACACGATGCGCTGCACCCCGGCCGCCCGGGCGGCGGCGGCGACGTTCTCGGCCTCGGCGCGTTCGGTGTCGATGAATTCGCCGCGCCCGCCCATCGAATGCACCAGGTAGTACAGGACGTCGATGTCCCGGCAGGCGACGGCCAGGGACTCCGGGTCGGTCAGGTCGCCGCGCACGATCTCGACGTCGCCGGCCCACGGCACGTCCCGCAACTTGTCGGGGGTCCGGGCCAGTACCCGCACCCGGTGC
>NZ_PCZU01000086.1:0-8903 GCF_002887785.1 Rhodococcus sp. ENV425 | reverse complement strand
GCCGGCCCCCGATGTAGCCGGTCGCCCCGGTGACGAGGATGCGCAGCGGAGGGGAGCTCATCCGTTCTCCACTCATCCGTTCTCCACGATGTGGCCGAGTTGGTGCCGCAGGCAGGCCTCGAGCTTCGGCCGGCGGAAGCGGTGCCCGTGGTCGACCAGGCACCGCGGGACGACGCACTGATCGGCCGTGGCGACCTCACGCGCGCCTTCCTCGCCGAGCAGCAGCCGCGGTCCGAACCCGGGCACCGGCAGCAGCGCCGGCCGGTGCAGCACCCGCGCCAGGGTGCGGGTGTATTCGTCGTTGCGAACCGGCTCCGGTGCAACGGCATTGATGGGGCCCGCGATGCGGGGGTCGGCGAGGGCCCGGTGGTAGACGTCGAGCAGGTCGTCGAGGTCGATCCACGACAGCCACTGCCGGCCGGTGCCGAGCCGGCCGCCGAGCCCGGCCTCGAACAGGGGGCGTTGCAACTGCAGCGGCCCGCCGCGCGGTGTCTGCACGATCCCGGTCCGCACCAGTACCACGCGCAGCCCGCCCGCGGTGGCGGGCGCGGTGGCGGCCTCCCAGTCGGCGACGACGTCGGCGAGGAACCCGGTGCCGCGCTGCGCATCCTCGGTGAGCGGCTCGTCGCCGCGGTCGTAGCCGTAGAACCCGATCGCCGACGCGGACACGAACGTCGCGGGTCCGTTCGGAGTGCGTGCCGCGAGATCGGCCAGCAGCCGGGTGGGTTCGATCCTGCTGTCCCGGATCGCGGTCTTGTGAGCGTCGCTGAAGCGCCCGGAGATCGAGGCGCCGGCGAGGTGGACGACGGCGTCGATCCCCTCGAGCAGGTCGGGTGCGGGGTCGTTCGGATCCCAGCGACGTTCGTCGTCGCCGCGCGGTTCGCCGCGTACGAGGCTGACGACGTGATAGCCGCCGGTGCTCAGGTATGCGGTCAGTGCGGTGCCGACCAGGCCCGACGTCCCGGTGACGGCGACCGTGGCGGGCCGCACCCCCTGCTCGTGTGACCATTGGTGGGCGGCGAGGTCGTCGGCGAGCTGACGGTGCCGGTAGAGGAAGGTCTGCTTCAGCAGCTGCTCCGGGACGGGCGTGTCGACCCGGTCGGTGACGCGGGTGCGACGGTCGCCGAGGGCCTCGAAGGTGTGCTCGTGCCGCCACGACACGGCGATCCCCGCGGGCAGCGACGTGAGCCCGTCGCGGCCGACGCTGTCGACGAACCGTGCGGGCGGGTCGTAGGCGTCGGGCTGGTGATCGGCGATCCAGCGCAATCCGCCCGGCAGGCCGAGGACGGCCCGGCCCGACTCGAGGGAGTCGGATTCGGTGATCACCCGCAGCGGCTGCCACGGGGGGAGCAGGCGCCTGACCGCACCCGGTCGGCTGTGCCAATCGAAGACGTCGCGGCGTGGCGCGTCGACGACGCTCGAGTACGTGATGCCCATCGTGCCTTCCTCGGCCTGGTCCGGGTGTACGGGAGCGGCGCCGGGAGAGCTCCCGGCGCCGCCGTGGAATCAGCTGGGAATCATGTTGATGAGAATGGTGTATGCGTTCACCAGAGGAGTGTGGATCGCCATGAACGCCGTTTCGACGAGTTCTCGCATTGTCGTGTTCCTCTCGGTTGTCCGTCCGGGACGGGGTGGTCCGTCCCATCGGCATTCGGAGCGGTGCGCGGCCCGGATGGGTCAGCCTTTTCCGCCGATCCGCCCGTACCGGTCGAGTGCCACCTGCCGTTCGTGGGCGTGGTCGACGATCGGCGCCGGGTACCCGTCCGGCGGACCGTCCGGGAGCCGGTGCACGCGTTTGCCGTTCACGCCCCGCAGCTCGGGTACCCAACGGCGCACGTAATTACCCGTCGGATCGAACTTCTCCCCCTGCGTGATCGGGTTGAACACCCGGAAGTAGGGCGCGGCGTCGGTGCCGCTGCCGGCGGTCCACTGCCACCCGTGCTGGTTCGAGGCCAGGTCGCCGTCGACGAGCCGGTTCATGAAATGCCGGGCGCCCCACCACCAGGGCAGGTGCAGATCCTTGGCGAGGAAGGACGCGACGATCATGCGGAGCCGGTTGTGCATCCAGCCCTCGGCGAGCAGCTGCCGCATGCCCGCGTCCACGATGGGGAAGCCGGTACGGCCCTCCTTCCATGCGGCGAAGGCACGTTCGGCGTCGGGGCCGCTGTCGTAGGTGATGTGGTCGAAGCGGCGGTTGTAGTTGCGGCGGGCCGTGTCGGGCCGGTGGTACAGCACGTCCGCATAGAAGTCGCGCCAGGCCAGTTCGCTGCGCAGCCGGTTCGCCGCGCCGCCGTGGTCGGATCGCACGTCGTGCAGCAGGGTGCGCGGGTGGATGCACCCGAACTTCAGGTAGGGGGAGAGCCGGCTGGTGCGGTCGAGGTCCGGTCGGTCCCGCTCGGTGTCGTAGTGCGGCAGGTCGTCGTCGCGGAACTCGTGCCAGCGGTGCAGCGCGGCGGCTTCCCCGGCGGCTGGCAGCGTGACCCCGTCGAGGTCGTCGTCGCCGGGGATCGGCACCCGCGCGTCGAGATTGCCGGGGTCGATCCAGTCGACGGTGCCGGCGTCGGTGGCGGCCGGGGCTCGCCAGCCGTGTTCGTGCCACGCCCGCTGGAAGGGGGTGAACACCTTGTAGGGGGTGTCGTCGGGCTTACGGACGCGGCCGGGCGCGACGGCGTAGGGCGAGCCGGTGCGCACCAGCGGGACATCGCCGAGCGCCCGCTCGACGGCCTCGTCGCGGCGGGTGCCGTAGGGGCCGTGGTCGGAACTGATGTGCACCGCGTCGGCGTCGAGTTCCCGGGCGAGTGCCGGGACGACGGTGACGGGGTCGCCGTGGGTGACGAGCAGCCGTCCGCCCAGGTCCTCGTCGAGGGCGCGCAGGCACCGCATGAGGAAGGTGCGGCGCGGGGATCCGGACGGGCGCAGCAGCGACTCGTCGAGCACGAACAGCGCGAGTGCCCGGTCGGAGGTGTCGGCGACGGACAACAGGGTGGGCAGGTCCCGCAGCCGCAGATCACGGCGGAACCAGACGATACCGGGTCGGCTCACTCGTCAAGTGTGCGTGAGAACGGGGCCCGGCGTGGGCCGTGCGGGCGGGTCGAGGTCGGGCGGGTCGAAAGCACTGCGGGTGAGAGACTGGCCTCATGTCCGACGTGTTCGAAGTGCCCATCCGCGACGAGTCCATCCGGCTCGGTCAATTCCTCAAGCTGGCGAGCCTGATCGAATCCGGCGCCGAGGCGAAGGAAGTGATCGCCGAGGGACTCGTCAGCGTCAACGGGGAGGTGGAGGTGCGGCGCGGGCGGCAGCTGCACGTCGGGGACATCGTGGAGATCGGGGCCGCCGCCGCACGCGTGACGGCCGGGGCGTGAGCCTCGAGGTGACGGCCTGCAGCGCCGGTGCGACCACAGCTGCAGTCTCCGAAATCCTCGATCCCCTGCGACGTTCAGGGGAGACGCCGCACCTGTTTGCCGAGGGCGAACAGACGGCGGGCGAGCCTCATGACGGGAATACCCAGCGGAATCAGGATGATCGTTACGCACAGTAGCCCACCGACGAGCCATACCACCGCCGCAAGGATCCCCACCACCGCCCCGAGCACGGCCGTGAGGATCCCCAGCACCGCATTGAGCAGGCCCTTCAGCGCTCGCATGATGACCTCCTGGTTACCAGTTTGCGCGCATACGGGCCGGGGCGCACTCGTTTTCGGTCGACCTCCCCACACCGGCTCGGCCCGCAGGTGATGCCCGGGTGCGGGAGGCGAAGGCTGTCTCGGAGGTGCTGTCAGTCGGTTTCGTCCGGGTCCTTGTCCTCGCGCCGGTCCAGGATGCCGGCGGTGACGCCGTAGGGCAGGAAGCGCACCGACCGGAGCGGGTCGGTGTTGTTCTTGTGGGCGCGCAGCGCCTCGAGTTCGGTGGGGAAAACCTGCTCGACGCGGGCGGTTCCGTCGCCGTCGAGCGTGTAGATCACCCACACGCCGTCGCCGGTCTCGCCGGCGGTGGGCGGTGCCGGGCGGGTGCGCGGCGCGCCGCCGAGGTCGGGGAAGATGCTCGACCACGGAATCCCGGCGTCCGGTTGCTCGACGAACCGGCCGATCTTGGCGGCCAGGTCTCGCAACCCTTCCCCGGCGTCGCGGAAGACGCGGTCGAGGTCTTCCGGGTCGAATCCGAACGGGTTGTTGTCGCCCATGAGGGCCTCCTGACGTCGCGGGCCGCACGTGCGGCCGTGATCCCTCCAGTGTGGGCACTGCCGCCGAACCTCGCCACCATCGGCTGAGAGGACGGCGGCCCGCGACGTCAGGAGGCGTGTTCGTGCGGCCGGACCGGTTCCGCCTTGCGGCACGCAGGGAGGTCCGCGCCGTTCGCAGCGCCACGAGCGTGCCGGTTCCCTATCGGTCCTCGGCGCGGACGACGATCCCGTCGTGGTCGCTGTAGAGCATCTCGCCCGGGTTGAACGTGACGCCGCCGAACTCCACCGGCACGTTCTTCTCGCCGGACCCGGTCTGGGTGCTCTTGCGCGGGTTGGTGCCGAGCGCCTTGATGCCGATCGCGAGGGTGCGCAGGATGGCCGAGTCGCGGACGGCGCCGTTGACGACGACACCGGCCCAGCCGTTGTCGACGCCGCGGCCGGCGATGATGTCGCCGACGAGGGCGGTGTGCACGCTGGCATCGCCGTCGACGACGAGGACGCCGCCGTTGCCGGGCTCGCCCAGGGTCTGCTTGACGAGCAGGTTGTCCTGGAAGCAGCGGATGGTGGTGATCCGGCCGGCGAAGACCTCGCGGCCGCCGAACTGGACGAACTGCGTGTCGCAACTGCGGATGTCGGGGCCGATCTCGTCGGCGAGGTCGGCGGTGGCCGGAACGTCGTTGGTGGAGGGTTCGCTCATACCGCCGAGAGTAGTGGGGTGACGGCGTCCACTCGGCGTGGGACAGATAGAGACAGATCATCTGCCTCTTTAGATTTCAAACCGGTAGATTCTTGTATCCTAAGTGCCATCGGGGCTGGGATGGATGACGCACACAGGACGGTGAAATGCCACTCGACGGAAGCTCGACGGTCGTTCGCGTGCCCAAGGCAGGTGAACTGATCGCCGCGAGCCTGCGCCGCCAGATCATCACCGGGGAACTGCACGCCGGCGAGCCGTTGCCGAACGAGGCCGCACTGATGGAACGCTTCGGCGTTTCCCGGCCCACGTTGCGGGAGGCGTTCCGCATTCTCGAGTCGGAAGGCATCATCACCGTCCTGCGCGGCGCCCACGGCGGTGCCCGCGTGCAGGCGCCGGACGGCTCGACCGCCGCCCGCTACACCGGGCTGCTGCTGCAGTACCGGGGTGTCCCGCTGGCCGACGTCTACCGCGCCCGCACCGAACTCGAGGTGGACGCCGTCGGCCTGCTCGCCGCCGCCCCGGCCGGGCGCATCGACACGCTCGCCGAACTGGTCGAGCGGGGCGAGGAACTCCTCGACGACCCCGCCGCCTTCGCCAAGTACGACACCGAGGTGCACCGGGCGGTGATGGAACTCGCCGGGAACCAGACGATGGCGGCGCTCGCGGGGATGCTGCTCGACATCATGGACGCACACAATGCGCTGTATCTGTCCACGCGCGCCGATTCGGCGGAACGTCCCGGGGCGTCCGCGGCGTTGCGTGCCAACCGCAAGCTCGTCACGTTGCTGCGAGGAGACGATGCCGAGGCGGCGCAAGCGTTCTGGCGCAGGCACCTCGACAGCGTCGAGCGGTACATGACGGGTGACTCGGCGACCACGCTCGTCGAGGTGCTGTCCTAGGACCCCGTGCTCCCAGGGCACCGCGCTCCCAGGGCACCGCGTCGAGGGGGAGGTTGCCGCGCCGACATGCGAGTGGGGCGCTACGTAGCAGCCCCCTCGGCGCAGGAAACTCCCGCTCGGCTCAGCGCCCGAATCGCCGCTCGTACTCGTTGCGTTCGCGGTCGGCCCGCACCCGCGCCTTCTCGCCGAGCAGGTTGGGGTCGAGGCCGTGCTGCTCCAGGCGGTGCCGCCGCCAGATCTGCATCAGGGCGATCGCGAAGTACACCAGCGGGATGAAGAGCAGCGCCATCATCGCCAGCGGAATCCACACCGGCCCGGGGATGAGCAGGAACAGCGCCAGGAACGGCACGATCGGCAGGGTGAACCGCACGAGGTAACGCATCGTCGCGCCGGGCCCGACGAGGTCGTTGCGGACCCAGTCCTGGAGCGAGTCGGGGAGCGTGCGGCCGAACAGGTATCCGACGTACTGGGTAAAACTCGGTCGCGCACTACTCGTCATGTATCCGAGGATAGGCCGCCTATCCGTACAGCCCGGTGAGCCGGTCGGAGAAGTTGTCGATGACGATCTTGCGGCGCAGTTTCATGCTCGGCGTGAGGTCCCCGGCCTCGACCGACAGCTCGCGGTCGATGATGGTGAACTTCTTGACCTCCTCCCACCGGTTGAGCTGCTCGTTGAGCTGGTCGATGTACCCCGCGATCAGCTCACGGGTCTTCTCGTCCCGGGCGATCTCCGCGAACGACCTGTCGCCCATGCCGTTCTTCTGGGCCCACTCGTGGATCGCCTCCGGATCGAGGCCCACCAGCGCCACGCAGTACGGCCGGCCCTCGCCGTGGACGATGATCTCGCTCGCGTACGGGCACAGGCCCTTGAAGGTCGCGGCGATGGCGGACGGCGCGACGTACTTGCCCTGCGAGGTCTTGAACATGTCCTTCTTGCGGTCGGTGATCCGCAGGAACCCGTCGGAGTCCACCTCGCCGATGTCGCCGGTGTGGAACCAGCCGTCGTCCTCGAACGCCTCGGCGTCCGCGTCGGGACGATCGTGGTAACCGCTCATCACACCGGGACCCTTGATGAGGATCTCCCCGTCCTCGGCGATCTTGACCTCGGTCTCCGGGAAGGGCCAGCCGACCGTGCCGAAGCGGTAGGCGAGCGGCCGGTTGAGGAACGTCGCGGCGGAGGTCTCCGACAGCCCGTACCCCTCGAGGACGATGATGCCGACGGCATCGAACCACTGTGCGACGTCGCGGTCCAGCGGCGCGGACCCGGAGACGAAGAACCTCAGCCGGCCGCCGAACCGCTCCCGGATCTTGGAGAAGACGAGCTTGTCGGCGACCTTGTACTGCAACCGGTCCAGCAGCGACGGGTTGCGGCCCTCCTGCTTGGCCTTCGAGACCCGCGTTCCGACCCCGACGGCCCAGTCGAAGATCTTCTTCTTGATGCCGCCCTCCTCCGCCATCATCGCCTCGATGCGCGCGTGAGCCTTCTCGAAGACGCGTGGGGCCGCGCCCATGAAGGTCGGCCGCACGACGGCGAGGTTCTCGACGATCTTCTCGACCCGGCCGTCGATGGCGGTGGGCATGCCCACCTGCAGGGGCAGGCTCAGCAGCACCTTGCCGAACACGTGCGACAGGGGCAACCACAGGTACTGCAGATCGTCCGGGCCGAGAATGCCGAGGGCATCGACGGCGGCGGCGGTGTACGTCCACGCCGAGTGCGGCAGCCGAACGCCCTTGGGCTTGCCGGTGGTGCCCGACGTGTAGATGAGAGTGGCGAGGTGCTCCGGCCGGATCTCCCGGACCCGATCCTCGACGACGTTCGGCGACTCCGCGATCAGCTGCCTGCCCCGCTCCTCGAGGTCGGCCAGGGTGATCACCCAGTCCCCGTCCCCGGGGCCGTCGATCACCACCACCTGCTGCACGTGCGGCAGCTGTGCGCGCTGCTCGACGAGCTTGTCGACCTGCGTCCTGTCCTCGGCGACGACCACGCGGCTGCCCGAGTTGGACACGATGAACCCCACGTCGGGAGCCTTGGTGGTGGGGTAGACCGTCGTGGTCGCGGCGCCCGCGCACATCACCGCGAGGTCGACGATCACCCACTCGTACCGGGTCGACGACGCCAGCGCGATACGGTCCTCGGGCTCGACGCCGAGCGCGATCAGCCCGGCCGTGAGCAGGCGGACACGGTCACCGACCTGCTGCCACGTCACGCTCTCCCAGCCGTCGTCCTTCGGGAACCGGAACGCCTCCGTGCCGGGGCTGGCCGCGACACGATCGAGGAAGAGCTGAGCCACCGACGGTGCCCGCTTCTCGATCTTCGAGTGGTCGACGGGTTCGTCGGAGATTCGCAGCGCTGTCATACCCCGAGTCTAGGAAGGCCGCACGAACCGTGGGGAGGGTTTCGCCTGTTCGTTCCGGCGTCCGGTCCACCCTCACCGCGCCTGCCGGTGCTGCCGGGCGTACTGCGAGCCGCGGCCGCCCGCAGTACCTGCGGTGCGCGATCGGGGGCGCGTCCGTGATCGCGTTGCTGAGCGCGTACAGCTGCCATCGGCCGGGCACCCCGGCGAGCCGGTGCTGGCTGTGCGACGTCGTCGCGTGACTCCTCGATGGGTCATGCAGTCAAGGCCAGTCTCACCTCCTCGGCAGGGTCGGTGACGGTCTCGGCGGGCTTGTCGTTGCGGGGACGAGCCAGAACGTCCAGGCAACGTCAACGGCTACCGCGAGATCCTGGGTTTGGATGCCACTTCCGCCGAGGACGGGGCTGGCTGCCGACCTTCCCGATCCCTGGTCGACCGCGGGCTGACCGGGGTGAAGGGGGTGACCTCCGATGCCCTCGCAGGCTGACGTCGGCGATCGGAGCGACCCTGCCCGGCGACTTGTGGCAGAGGTGCCGTACCTCTGCGCGACGAACTTCGCGGCTGTCACGCCGAGGTCGTCGTGGCCTGGGGATATCGCCCGCTTGCGGGGACGATGAAGACACTGCTGCATTCGGTCTACGACCAACCGGATGGTGCTGAAAAATGCCATTTACGCAGCTATCCCCGCGAACCCCCAGCTGAGCGTGTTTTCGGTCGCCGGGACGGTGTCGGGGCCGTCCGGTACCGTGCCCACCTGTGAACGACGAGACGGAA
>NZ_PCZU01000085.1:9742-11731 GCF_002887785.1 Rhodococcus sp. ENV425 | reverse complement strand
ACGACGCCCTGATGCTTGCGTTCCGTCGCGCCGGGCCCGCCCATGTCGGCGCCGCGAGCGCCGCCTGGAACATCGGCTTCGACGCGGGCACCGGGGCCGGATCGCTGCTGCTCGGCGGGATCGCCACCGTCGCAGGCTATCCCGCCGCGTTCGCGACCGCCGCGCTGCTCGTGCCGATCCTGCCGCTGCTCGCCCGGATCGCCGGGCCGTCGGAGCGGCCCGCCGCGGCCCCATAGAATCGAGCCCATGAGCGCAACCAAGGTCGCCGTCCTCGACTACGGCTCCGGCAATCTGCATTCGGCGACGCGCGCGGTGGCGCGCACCGGCGTGCAGGTGGAGGTGACCGCCGACCCGCAGGTCGCGCTCGCCGCCGACGGCCTGGTCGTGCCCGGCGTCGGCGCGTTCGCGGCGTGCATGGCGGGACTGAAGGCGGTGCGCGGGGACCGGATCATCGGGCAGCGACTCGCCGGCGGCCGTCCGGTGCTCGGCATCTGCGTCGGCATGCAGATCCTCTTCGACAAGGGCGTGGAATTCGGTGTCGAGACCGACGGATGTGGCGAATGGCCCGGCACCGTCGAACGTCTCGACGCGCCGGTGCTGCCGCACATGGGCTGGAACACCGTCGAGGCCCCCGACAACAGCGTGCTGTTCGCCGGCATGGACCGCGACACCCGGTTCTACTTCGTGCACTCCTACGCCGCGCAGAAGTGGGAGCTGCCGCCGTCGGAGCTGTTCGCCCCGCCCGCGCTGACCTGGGCGGAGCACGGCGGGCGGTTCCTCGCCGCGGTCGAGAACGGCCCGTTGTCTGCGACGCAGTTCCATCCCGAGAAGTCCGGCGACGCGGGGGCCGAGCTGCTGCGCAATTGGGTCGGCAGTTTGTGAACCGCGGCGGGGCCGGCGGCGACGACCCGGCCCGGCCGGAGTTCTCGCTCGGCCGGCTCGCGCTGACGGCACTGGGCGCCGCCACGGGCGTGCTCCTGCTCGCCACCGTCGTCATCGTGGTGCTGCGACCGGGGCCCGTCGTCGGGTTGATCGTCGCCCTCGCCGGCGTGGCCGGCGCGATCGCCGCGATGGGCGTCGTCTCGACCCGGACGACGCGCCGCGCCTTCGGTCCCGACGGCAACGACACCCCGCGCCGTGACGGCAGCGACACGCCGCGCCGCGACGGTGACGACACGCCGCGCGGCGACGGTGCGGGGTGACCGTCGGGGCCGGTTCTCCGCGACCGCCGCGACCCACTAGCATGGGCGCAGTGAGCCTGGTCCTTTTGCCTGCAGTCGATGTCGCCAACGGTGAAGCAGTTCGCCTCGTCCAGGGAGAGGCGGGCAGCGAGACCAGCTACGGCTCTCCCCGCGACGCCGCCCTCGAGTGGCAGAACGCCGGCGCCGAATGGGTGCACCTCGTCGATCTCGACGCCGCCTTCGGACGCGGCTCCAACCGCGAACTCCTCGCCGAGGTCGTCGGCGAACTGGACGTGAAGGTAGAGCTCTCCGGCGGGATCCGCGACGACGAGTCCCTCGAGGCGGCGCTGGCCACCGGGTGCGCTCGCGTCAACCTCGGCACCGCCGCCATCGAGGATCCCGACTGGTGCGCCCGCGCCATCGCCGAGTACGGCGACCGCATCGCCGTCGGGCTCGACGTCAAGCTCATCGACGGGCAGTGGCGCCTGCGCGGCCGCGGCTGGGTCTCCGACGGCGGCGACCTGTGGGAGGTCCTCGCGCGGCTCGACCGCGACGGCTGCAGCCGCTACGTCGTCACCGACGTCACCAAGGACGGCACGCTCACCGGCCCCAACCTCGATCTGCTCGCCCAGGTCTGCGCAGCCACCGACGCTCCCGTCGTCGCCTCCGGCGGCGTGTCCGCCCTCGACGATCTGCGGGCGATCGCCGGCCTCGTCGACCGGGGCGTCGAGGGCGCCATCGTCGGCAAGGCGCTGTACGCGGGCCGGTTCACGCTCACCGAGGCCCTCGACGCGGTCTCACGCTGATC
>NZ_PCZU01000085.1:0-9713 GCF_002887785.1 Rhodococcus sp. ENV425 | reverse complement strand
CCCGCCGATCTGTCCAGCCTGCTCGCCGTCGCCGGTGAGGTGCTCGACGCGGCGTCGGAGCGTTTCGTCGCCGGTCGCGGCGCGCCGCGCTCGGTGAACAAGGGGCCCAACGACTTCGCCACCGACCTCGACCTCGAACTCGAACGGCGCATCTCCACGGAACTGGAGCGGCGCACGGGCATTGCCGTGCACGGTGAGGAGTTCGGCGGTCCCGAAGCCGATTCGGGCACGGTGTGGCTGCTCGACCCGATCGACGGCACCGTCAACTACTCCGCCGGGCTGCCCACCGCGGGAATCCTGCTCGCACTCGTCCGCGACGGCGACCCGATCCTCGGGCTGACCTGGCTGCCGTTCGTCGGCGACCGGTTCGCGGCCGCCGCGGACGGGCCGCTGCTGCGCAACGGTCGTCCCCAGCCGCCGCTGCAGCCGGCGGCGCTGGCGGACGTGATGGTCGGCGTGGGCAGCTTCGACATCGACAGCCGCGGGCGTATCCCGGGCCGGCGCCGGCTCGAGGTCATCACCGAGCTGAGCCGCCGGGTGTCGCGCCTGCGCATGCACGGTTCCACCGGGGTGGACCTGGCGTACACGGCGGCCGGGGTGCTCGGCGCCGCCGTCGTCTTCGGGCACCACCCGTGGGACAACGCCGCCGGCGTGGCCCTGGTGCGGGCGGCCGGTGGTCTCGCCACCGACTTCGCCGGCAAGCCCTGGCGCATCGGCTCCGGCTCTGTGGTCGCCGGCGCCCCCGGCGTGCACGAGGAGATACTCGACATCGTGGGATCGCTTCCCGGTCCCGTCCCCGAGGAGGACCGAATTCCATGACCCTGGCAGTCCGGGTGATCCCGTGTCTGGACGTCGACGCCGGCCGCGTCGTCAAGGGGGTGAACTTCGAGAACCTGCGCGACGCCGGTGATCCCGTCGAACTCGCCGCGGCGTACGACCTGCAGGGCGCGGACGAGTTGACCTTCCTCGACGTCACCGCGTCGAGCGGCGACCGCGGCACCATGCTCGACGTGGTCAGCCGCACCGCCGAGCAGGTGTTCATCCCGCTCACCGTCGGCGGCGGCGTCCGCACCGTCGAGGACGTGGACCGGCTGCTGCGGGCCGGCGCGGACAAGGTCAGCATCAACACCGCCGCCATCGCCCGCCCGGAGGTGTTGCGCGAGATGTCCGAGCGGTTCGGGTCGCAGTGCATCGTGCTGTCCGTCGACGCCCGCACCGTGCCCGACGGCGAGGAGGACACCCCGTCGGGATGGGAGGTCACCACGCACGGCGGCCGCCGCGGCACCGGCATCGACGCCGTCGAATGGGCACGCCGCGGCGCGGAACTCGGCGTGGGGGAGATCCTGCTGAACTCGATGGACGCCGACGGCACCAAGTCCGGCTTCGACCTGCCGATGATCCAGGCGGTGCGCGCCGCGGTGCACGTGCCGGTGATCGCCAGCGGCGGCGCGGGAGCTGTCGAGCACTTCGCCCCCGCCGTGCACGCCGGCGCCGACGCGGTCCTCGCGGCCAGCGTGTTCCACTTCGGGGAACTCACCATCCCGCAGGTCAAGGCGGCGATGCGCGCCGAGGGGATCGAGGTGCGATGAGCAGGCTGGATCCGGCGATCGCGGCGCGGCTCAAGCGCAACGAGGCGGGGCTGTTCGCCGCCGTCGCCCAGGAACGTGCCACCGGCGAGGTGCTGATGATGGCGTGGATGGACGACGAGGCGCTCGCCCGTACCCTAGAGACCCGTACCGCCACCTACTTCTCGCGTTCGCGCGGCCAGTACTGGGTCAAGGGCGAGACCTCCGGCCACACCCAGTACGTGCACGAGGTGCGGCTCGACTGCGACGGCGACACGGTGTTGCTCGTCGTCGACCAGGTCGGGGCCGCGTGCCACACCGGCACCCACACGTGCTTCGACGCCGACGTCCTGCTCGCCGGCGAGTAGGCGCCTTCGGCGCGGGTGCGTCCTTTGGGCGGCTCCAGCCGTCCAAAGGACACACCGGCGGTGTCGCGGGCGTCAGATGACGATCGGCGCGCCGGTGAGCAGGCTCCAGAGACCCAGGCCGAGGTACACGACGGTGCCGATGGCGGACCGGACCGGATCGTCCGTGAGGAAACCTTCTGCGGCCCAACCGACGAACTCCGTGAACAGTTCCGAGGATCCCATGCTGCATCCTTCCGAGAGGCGAGGCAGGTCGTGAACGGCGGTCGTGAACCAAATCGACCGACCGGATTGTTTCGTTACACCTCCCGGTGCCCGCTCCGTCGGCGGTGCGGCACAATCTCCCCATGCCTCTCATCCAGATCAGCCAGACCCCCGGTCTCACCGTCGAACAGAAGCGCGCCACCATCGAGGCGGTGACCAAGGCCTACGCCGAGGCAACCGGCAAGGATGCGACGTCGGTGTGGGTGACCATCACCGAGGTGCCGCGGGAGCAGTGGGGCGTCGGGGGTGTCCCGCTCGGGTGAGGTGCACCGCCCCCGGGACAGGGCGCCCCGCGACGGGCGCTGCCGGCCGTCGATCTCGGCGAGCGGATCCTGGCAGGATCGGCGTATGGCGTCCGCGAATCTGACCCGAGCCGAAACCGCCGAGCGTTCCCGGGCGGTGACGGTCCGCAGCTACCGGGTGGAACTCGACCTGCGCGGCGCCCCGGATGCCGGGAGCGCCTGTTTCGCGACCACGACGACGGTCGAGTTCACGGCAGCCGCGGACGCGACGTGGCTCGACTTCCTCGGCGCCGGCGTCGAGTCGGTCGTGCTCAACGGCGAGCCGGTGCCCGTCCGCTACGACGGCGCGCGCATCGCGCTGAGCGGCCTGCGTGAGCACAACGTCGTCACCGTCGTCGCCGCCGCGGAGTACAGCCGGTCCGGTGAGGGCCTGCACCGGTACGTCGATCCGGCCGACGGGCAGACCTACCTGTACACGCAGTACGAACCCGCGGACGCGCGACGGGTGTTCGCGTGCTTCGAGCAGCCGGATCTGAAGGCGCCGTTCACGTTCGTCGTGTCCGCCCCGGCGAAATGGCAGGTGCTGTCCAATCAGCATGTCGCCGAACGCGAGTCGATCGGCGACGCGCAGAAGGTGGTGTTCGCACCGACGCTGCCGATCTCCACCTACATCACCGCGATCGTGGCGGGCCCGTACCACCACGCCGAATCTTCTTGGAGCCGGAACGAACTCGCGGTGCCGCTCGCCGTGCTGTGCCGCGCCTCCCTGGCGCGGTACCTCGACGCCGACACGATCTTCGAAGTGACCCGGCAGGGAATGGACTTCTACGCCGACCACTTCGGCTACCCCTACCCGTTCGGCAAGTACGACCAGGTGTTCGTCCCCGAATACAACCTCGGTGCCATGGAGAACCCCGGGTGCGTCACCTTCACCGAAGCGTACGTGTTCCGCGGAGCCGCCACCGCCGCGCAGTACCAGGCCCGCGCGAACACGATCCTGCACGAGATGGCCCACATGTGGTTCGGGGACCTCGTCACCATGAAGTGGTGGGACGACCTGTGGCTCAAGGAGTCGTTCGCCGACTACATGGGCTCGCTGGTCAGTGCCGAGGCCACCGAGTGGACCGACGCCTGGGTCGCCTTCGCCAACCGGCGCAAGGCCTGGGCCTATCTGCAGGACCAGTTGCCCACGACCCACCCGATCGTCGCCGACATCGTCGACCTCGAGGCCGCCAAACTGAACTTCGACGGCATCACGTACGCGAAGGGCGCGGGAGTCCTCAAACAACTCGTCGCGTACGTGGGGCGGGACGCCTTCTTCGAGGGTGCACGGCGCTACTTCCGCCGGCACGCCTTCGGGAACACCACCCTCGCCGATCTGCTCACCGAGTTGTCGGCGACCTCGGGACGAGACCTCTCGGGGTGGGCGCGCGCCTGGTTGCAGACCACCGGCGTGTCGACCCTGATGCTCGAGGACGCGGGGGAGGGACGGTCCGCGATCGTCCAGACGCCGGCGCGGCCCCACCGGCTGGCTGTGGGCCACTACGACTTCGACGAGGCCGGCGACCTGGTCTGCCGGCAGCGGGTCGAGGTCGACCTGGAGGCCGAGCGCACACCGATCGAGTCGGCGGCCGCGCCGCTGATCCTGCTCAACGACGCCGACCTGACCTACGCCAAGGTGCGGCTCGACCCGCGGTCGCTGGAGACGGTGGAGCATTCGCTCGATCGTGTCGTCGACCCGCTGGCCCGGGGGTTGATCTGGTCGGCGTTGTGGAACGCCACCCGCGACAGCGAGCTGACCGCGGCGCGGTACCTGTCCATGGTCCGCGGATTCGCGGTGGCCGAACCGAATCCGGCCCTGCTGGCCGCACTGCTGGCGAACGCACCCTACGCGATCGAGCACTTTCTGCCCGCCGCGAGCCGGTCCCGGCAGCGTCGCGTCTGGCTCGAGGCGGCATGGACGGCCGTGTGCGCCGCCACCCCGGGATCGGGTGAGCAGCTCGCCTGGGCCCGCGCGGTCGCCGCGGCCGCCACTGTCGACGACGCCCACGCCGCCGACCTGCGCGCGATCCTCGACGGCACCGGTCCGGCACCCGCGGGGCTGCCGCTGGACCCGGATCTGCGCTGGCAGATGTGGACCGCGCTGGCGGCGACCGGGCACGCGGAGCCGGCCGATCTCGACGGCGAACTCGCCCGCGACGACACCGGTTCCGGACGGACCGCGCACCTGCGCGCCCTGGCCGCGCGACCGCTCGCCGCGGTCAAGGCGCAGGCCTGGAGTGCGGTCTTCTCCGACACGGCGCTGTCGAACGAGCACCTCGACGCCACCATCGCGGGGTTCCGGGCCGGGGCGCACCGGGATCTGATCGCCCCGTACGACGACGACTACTTCGCCGCGCTCCGGGCGGTGTGGTCCGAGCGCAGCATCGAGATCGCGCGCCGGATCGTGGTCGGTCTGTTCCCCGCCGGAAACACGCTCGGGCCGTGCGACCGGTGGCTCGACGCGCACGCCGACGCCCCGGCGGCGTTGCGGCGCCTGGTGATCGAGCAGCGCGACCATCTGGCCCGCGATCTGCGGGCCCAGGGGTTCAACGGGTGAGGGTTCGACGGGTGCGCGGCCGCGGCCACAGCGGGGGCGCACCCTGCCCGGTCAGGCCTTCCCGGTGCCGGCGGCGATGCCCTTGTCGAGCTGGGTGAGCAGCGCGGTACCGAGGTCGGTCAGCGCGGCGACCTGATCGTCGTCGAGGCCCTGGAACACCAGGGCCTGGACGGTCGCGACGTGACCGGGGGCCGCCCCGACGAGCTTGGTCATGCCGGCGTCGGTGAGCACCGCGTACGAGCCGCGCGTGCCGGGCACGCTCCGGCGGCACACCCATCCGGCGTTCTCCAGCTTGGTCACCACGTGCGACAGCCGGGACAGCGACGCGTTCGACAGCTGTGCCAGCTCGGACAGCCGCAGCCGCCGCTCGGGTGCCTCGGACAGCTCGGCGAGGACCGAGTAGTCGAAGTGGGTGAGCGCGGAGTCGCGCTGCAGCTGCGTGTCCAGCGCGGCCGGCAGGCGGGTGATCAGCGCCACCAGCTTCCGCCAGGCCCGCTGCTGGGATGCGGTCAGCCACTCGGTGTCGTCGATCTGTGCGGAGCCCACTGATGCACCGTCCTTTCTCGATCGTCCACCCTATCGGGACGGCCGGCGCGGGACGCCGGGCGTCCGTCGGGGCGGGCGGTCAGGGGCGCTGCCCCATGCCGGTGGCGACCTCGTGCAGCCGGCGGCCCACGCTGTCCTCCGCCAGCGGCGGTGTCGGCAGCCCGGCGCCGTCGCGGAGCCCGGTGAGGAACTCCTCGAGGGTGGCGCGCGGCGAGAACCGGGGAATCCACTCGAGGTCGGTGCGGGCGCGGGTGCAGTCCATGAGCGGCAGCCGCAGCACCGTGTCGACCAGGCCGGGGGAGGCGGGGGCGAGCCGTGCGTGCCAGGCCGCGGCGACGGCCGCGTGCAGCGCCGCCGGCGGGACGGGCACCGTGCGGGCGCCGAGGATCTCGGCGAGGACCTCGGCGTCGACGGGGGGTTCGGCGGCGAGGTTGAATGCGCCCCGCACCGGCCGGAGCACGGCCCGGACGTAGGCGTCGGCGGCGTCGTCGGTGTGCAGGACCTGCATCCGCAGTCCGGCGGTGCGGGGGACGACCGGCAGGGCCCGGACGAGGCGGCCGGGGAGGAGCGGCCCGGCGAACAACCGGCGCTGCGCGGTCGCGGACTCGCGCTTGAAGAGGAATCCGGGACGCATCCGGACCACCCGGATGTCGGGGTGCCGCAGTTCGAACGTGTCGAGCCAGCGTTCGAGGTACGCCTTCTCCCGCGGGTACGCCGCGCCGGGCCAGCCGTGGGTGGGCCAGCGCTCGTCGACCCGTTCGTCCTGCGGTCCCGGCGAGTAGGCGCCGACCGACGACGCGTGGACGAGGGTGGGCACGCCCACCTCGGCGACGGTCTCGAACACCCGGATCGATCCGAGCACGTTGTTGCGCCAGGTGATCTCGGGTTTGTGCGTGGGCTGGAAGAGCCAGGCGAGGTGGACGACGGCCGCCGCGTCGCGCAGCAGCTCGTGCAGGTCGTCGTCGGCGACGTCGGCGACGACGAACTCGGTCTTGCGGCAGCGCCAGTCGGTGGGGCGGCGGGCGATGCCGACCACCGATCCGACTGCGTCCTGGGCGCCGAGCGCCGCCGTGACGCTGGTGCCCACGTTTCCGGTCGCGCCCGTGACGACCACCTTCAGGCCCTCTGTTCCGGTCATGGGGGGCGGATACCCGCGCCCGCGCCGATCCATCCCCGCAGGCCGGGAACATTTCGGACGGTGCCGGTGCTGTATCGGGTAGTATTGTTGAAGCTTCAACCTTAGGAGTCCGTGTGAGCCCCATGCCCGCCCTGTTCCTCAGCCACGGCGCACCGCCCCTGGTCGACAGCGCGACGTGGGTGGCGCAGCTGCAACGCTGGGCCGCCGACCTGCCGACCCCCACCGCGATCCTCGTGGTCTCCGCGCACTGGGAGTCCGCGCCGCTGACCATCGGTGCCACCACCACCGGCACCCCGCTCGTGTACGACTTCGGCGGCTTTCCCCGCCGCTTCTACGAGGTCACCTACCCTGCGCCCGGCGCCCCCGACCTCGCACGCAAGGTGGCCGCGCTGATGCCCGACGGCGAACCGGTCGTGCAGCAGCCGCACCGCGGTCTCGACCACGGCGCGTACGTGCCGCTCACCGTCATGTACCCGGACGCGGACATCCCGGTCCTGCAGATCTCGCTGCCCACCCTCGATCCGCAGCGCCTGCTCGCGCTCGGCCGGCGGCTGCGCCCGCTCCGGGAGGAGGGGGTGCTCGTCATCGGCTCCGGCTTCACCACGCACGGCCTGCCGTTCCTGCGCGACCCGCGCCCCGAGGCCGTCGCGCCCGGCTGGTCCGCCGAGTTCGACGCCTGGGCCGCCGAGCGGCTCGCTGCCGGCGACGTCGACGGCCTGCTCGACTTCCGCACCCGGGCGCCCGGCATGCCGTACGCCCACCCCACGATCGAGCACTTCGCCCCGCTGTTCGTCACCCTCGGCGCGTCGAGCGACCCGGAGCAGGCGCCCCGGCAGGTGATCGACGGGTTCTGGATGGGCCTGGCCAAGCGTTCCGTCCAGGTGGACTGACCGTCAGTCCCGGCTCGCGCGCCGGGCCTGCAGCACCGCGAGCGCGCGGTCCGCGTGCACGCCGGGGCGCACCTCGCTGGCGATCACCTCGAGGACGGTGCGGTCGGTGTCCAGCACGAAGGTGGTCCGCTTGACCGGCGAGAGCCGGCCGAGCAGCCCCCGGCGCACCCCGAACTGCGCCGCCACCGCGCCGTCCGGATCGGACAGCAGGGGGTAGTCGAACGACTGCCGCGTCGACCACGCGCCCAACCGGTCCACCGGGTCGGTGCTGATCCCGACCCGGGTGGCGCCGACGGCGGCGAACTCGGCCGCCAGATCCCGGAAGTGGCACGCCTCGGCCGTGCAGACCGGGGTGAACGCGGCCGGGTAGAAGAACAGCACCACCGGCCCGTCCGCCAGCAGCGCGGACAGCGTCCGCGGACGGCCGTCCTGGTCGCTCGACGTGAAATCGGGGGCGATGTCACCGGCTCTCATGTCCGGCGACGCTACCGCGGCCGCGCCCGCCGCGGCAGGCCCTGGGATGATGGGCGCCATGTCCGGCGAGCCCACCACCATCCCCGCAGCGGCCCCCGACCTCACCGAGGGCGGCCGACCCGACTCCACCACCACCCGCGAGCAGTTCCGGCTGCTCGCCGCCGAGCACCGCGTCGTTCCGGTGACCCGCAAGGTGCTCGCCGACGCGGAGACCCCGCTGTCGGCGTACCGCAAGCTCGCCGCCGACCGGCCCGGCACCTTCCTGCTCGAGTCCGCCGAGAACGGCCGGTCGTGGTCGCGGTGGTCGTTCATCGGAGCCGGCAGCCCGGCCGCGCTCACCGTCGTCGACGGGGAGGCCACCTGGTACGGCCACGTGCCCGCCGGCGCCCCCACCGGGGGCGACCCGCTCGACGTGCTGCGCCGGACCCTGGAGCTGCTGCACACCGAGCGGCTGCACGGCCTGCCGCCGCTGACCGGCGGCATGGTCGGCTACCTCGGCTACGACGTCGTGCGACGCATCGAGCGGCTGCCCGAGCACGCCGTCGACGACCTGCAGATTCCCGAGACGGTGATGATGCTCGCCACCGACCTCGCCGCCGTCGACCACCACGAGGGTGCGATCACGCTCATCGCCAACGCCGTCAACTGGGACGGCTCCGACGAACGCGTCGACGAGGCCTACGACGACGCGGTGGCCCGGCTGGACCGGATGACGGCGGCCCTGGCCGCGCCCGCCCCGTCGACCGTCTCCACGTTCGCCCGGCCCGCCCCCGACTATCGGCGCCAGCGCACGACCGAGAGCTTCGGCGCCGACGTGCGCCGGCTCATCGGCGAGATCGAGGCCGGCGAGGCGTTCCAGGTGGTGCTGTCCCAGCGCTTCGAGATCGACTGTCACGCGGCGCCGATCGACGTGTACCGGATGCTGCGCGCCTCCAATCCGAGTCCGTACATGTTCCTCATGCACGTCCCCGACGGCTCCGGCGGCACGGCGTTCTCCATCGTGGGCTCGAGCCCGGAGGCGCTCGTGACCGTCGCCGACGGGGTCGCCACCACCCATCCCATCGCCGGGACGCGCTGGCGCGGCGCCAGCGAGGAGGACGACATCCTCCTCGAGAAGGACCTCCTCGCCGACGAGAAGGAGAACGCCGAGCACCTCATGCTCGTCGACCTCGGCCGCAACGACCTCGGGCGGGTGTGCGAGCCCGGCACCGTCAAGGTCCACGACTACCGGCACATCGAGCGCTACAGCCACGTCATGCACCTGGTCTCCACCGTCACCGGCCGCCTCGCCGCGGGCCGGCACGCCCTCGACGCGGTCACCGCGTGCTTCCCCGCCGGCACCCTGTCCGGCGCGCCCAAGGTCCGGGCGATGGAACTGATCGACGAACTCGAGCCGACCCGCCGCGGCATCTACGGCGGCATCGTGGGCTACCTCGATTTCGCCGGCGACGCCGACACCGCCATCGCCATCCGCTCGGCCCTGGTCAAGGACGGCGTCGCCTACGTGCAAGCCGGTGCCGGCGTCGTCGCCGACTCCGATCCGGTCTACGAGGACACCGAGGCCCGCAACAAGGCCATGGCCGTGCTCTCCGCCGTCGCCGCGGCCGGCACCCTCACCCCGTACGAGGGG